>CAJQNM010000459.1 GCA_905479665.1 uncultured Saprospiraceae bacterium | reverse complement strand
CAATCCAATAGTTCTCTCCACTCCGCTCACCCTATCGGGTTCGTTTCGGTCGAGATGGGAAAGGGTGTGAGAAACGTGGAGTCACACAACTCACTTTAAATCAGACTTTTAGTATGTAGTAACTAATAGTTAATAATTGTAGTATTCACTATTCACTATTCACTATTCACTATTCACTATTCACTATCCACTATCCACTATCCACTATTTAAAAATTTCTTCTGCCGAAAAAGTGATGTTGCTCTTGGGTTTTTCAATCAGGCCGAAGCCACCGGCGTCAATAACTTCGCCATTCCCTAGGACTACCTTGTAGACATTAAAACTAGACAGGACTTCGTCCTCAGCGATCAAGTCGTGTATTTCCTCTGCCAGTAGTGCACGATCCATCTTGGCACTTGCGTCGGGAGGTGCATTTTCAATTTCGAAGGTCAGGATTCTTTCGTAATAGTTGGATTTATAGTCGCGCGTATTTATCCTAAAGTCATAAACACTGCGTGCTGCATCGCCGCCAAAATTCAGACTCATAGAGTCTAATCGTGCTTCTGCTATGTTGTGTTGAGGTATGCGATCAGTCTTGCGGTCAAAGCGCTTGTCCCTACTTCCTCGTCTGAAGTACTCCATCAATTGATCAGTACTAGGTCGGTCTTGGTACAAGGCAACCAGCTCAAGGATCATTTGCTCGGAACCCACTTGACTTCCACGTGAAAAACGTTCTTCAGGATCTCGTACCTCATGAACCTCATTTTGCGCATCGTACTCGACGGTCATCTCAAATAACAGATTTTGACGGTCATCTTCTACGACCATCCGAATGAGCAACCCATCACGAAAGAAAAGATAGCCTATTTCTCTTTCCGACCAGGAGAAGTCATGCACGATGAACTTTTGCAGATAGTCATCCCGATCGAAATGACAGGCCGCCAGGTATACTGGTTGGACCGGGGCGTTTTCGCTTGCCTTAGAATAATAGTGATCGACAATCCAGTGCCCTTCTGATTTGTTGCTCACACAGCAAATCGCACATCCGATAAATCCAAACAATAACATAACTCGTGTAACCATAAGGGAACAAAGATATGGAGTTATGCCAGATGATCAAGGATCACTGGAAGGGGAGTAACTGTGCTTTCCGAAATCTGAAAGGCCGGCTGGATTTTTTCTGCTGCTGTGGCCAGTTTGCCTTCATCACTGCTGTAGAGGGTACAAATTTTCTCCCCAACCGAAACCTGATCACCGACCTTTTTGGCTAAAACTATTCCCGCTAGGGGATCAATCTGGTCCTTCTTCGTACGACGACCTGCACCAGCCAACATACTTGCTTCTCCGATGGCTCGGGCATCTGCTCGACTGAGGTATCCTGAGCGATCAGCAATTATCGAAGATTGGAAAGGGGCTTCCGGCCATTTGTCCTGGTGCAATAGCGCCGTGTCTCCCCACTGTAGCTCAATCAGATCGATAAATTTCTGTTGAGCAAGGCCTGAGGAAAGGCTTTCTCGCACCATCTTCTTCGCTTTAGAAAGATCACTTTCTATTTCTGCCAGGACGATGCTTGTGGCTGCAAGTTCAAGACACAATTCGGTCAGGTCATCTGGTCCATTGCCTGCTAAGGTTTCAAATGCTTCCTGCACTTCCAGCTGATTGCCAATCGTGCGACCGAGAGGCTGCTGCATATTTGTAATAAACGCCTGCGTTTTACGCCCCAGCTTATTTCCAATTTTGATCATGAGACGAGCCAGCTGTCTAGCTTCCTGTTCGTCTCCCAGTGTGGCACCCGATCCTACTTTTACATCAAGTAGTATAGCGTCGGCTCCAGTCGCAATTTTCTTACTCATGATGCTGCTGGCGATGAGCGGCAAAGACTCAACGGTTCCCGTCAAATCCCTGAGCGCGTAGAGGATCTTGTCGGCAGGAACCAATTCGTCAGTTTGTCCTGAGAGAGCCAGTTTGTGTTCCTTGACCTGAGCGCGAAATTCATCAATACTTAGGTCTGTGCGGAAGCCTGGAAAAACCTCGAGCTTATCGAGGGTTCCACCTGTATGGCCCAGACCCCGACCAGAGAGTTTTGCAACCGTTACGCCGGCCGCCGCCATCATTGGGATGAGCACGAGACTCACCTTATCTCCGACTCCACCTGTGCTGTGCTTATCAACGATCCTGCCTTCACCAAAACTCCCACGCTCGAAATACTGCCCCTGCGTTGCCATTTGCAAAGTGAGTTCTGAAATCTCCTCATCCTGCATACCCTTGAGGTAGATGGCCATCAACAGGGCGGATAGTTGTTCGCGATCCACCTCTTGGCTAACCACTCCTGCCACGAGGTATTGCAATTGCGCTGCACTCAGGGCACCCCCTGCTCGTTTGCAATAGATCAAATCAAGCAGGTCCATTCAGTACTGTGTATTTAGAGCCCCAAAAAACATATTAAGATTAAATAACATATATAACGAGTCTGCTAGATTTCTTTGATAATTGCTTTGACTAATGCCGAAAATTTTGGCTTCGCTTCATTTGCCGTGGCGATGACTTCCTCATGGGTGAGCGGAGTGAGCGACTCTGGAATTGCCATGTCCGTCACACAGCTTATGCCGAGAACTTCGAGTGCGAGATGATTGGCCACAATGACTTCAGGTACCGTTGACATCCCGATGGTATCTGAGCCCATAAAACGCACCATGCGCAATTCAGCTTTTGACAAATAATTGGGCCCGGACACAGCTGAATAAATACCTTCGCTAAGAGGCAAATTTATATTTGTAGCACACTCCTTTGCCACTTTTCGAAGCCGGCTGGAGTATGGTTGAGACATATCGGGAAATCGAGGTCCCTCTTCATCACGGTTGGGACCCAGCAGTGGATTATCACCCATCAAATTAATATGATCGCTAATCACCATCAATCCACCTGGATATAGTTTGGGATTAATACCCCCACAGGCGTTAGTGACAATAAGACTCGATATGCCCATTTTTTTCATAAACCGAACCGGAAAAGCAATCTTGCTCATATCGCGATGCTCATAATAATGACTGCGCCCGCGCATGGCCACAACGACTTTTCCGGCGAGCTCACCGATGACCAGGTCACCATCATGGCCTTTTACCGAGAGCTCTGGAAAGCCTTTGATTTGACTATAGGAGATTGTTGTACAATTTTTTATTTCGTCGGCTAGATCTCCCAGACCAGAACCAAGAATCAACCCGATGGTGGGTAGAGCTGGGATTTCAGTCCTGATGTCTTCAGCCGATTTTAGCATCTATATTTTGGCTATGAAATTTTGAAAAAACCCACTTACTTTATGCTTGATGTTTTCCATGGTGGCCACCACTTCGTCGTGATTGAGCGATTGGTCACTCATGCCAGAGCCATAATTGGAGATCATGGAGAGTCCAAATATCTTAATGCCGGCATGGCATGCCGTGAGCGCCTCTGGAAAGGTAGACATTCCGACGGCATCTCCGCCCAGTTTGCGCATCATGCGTATCTCAGCAGGAGTCTCGTAGTTAGGGCCGGTCGTAAAAACATATACCCCTTGCTGGAGAGTGAGGTTCAGTGATCTAGCTGTCTCGTGAGCGATGTCAATTAATTCAGTTGGGTAAGCACGGGAAGTATCGGGAAATTGAACTCCAAATTTGACATGATCACTTGCTGCCAGTGGATTGGCGAAAGAGAGATTTAAATGATCCTCGATGATCATGAGGTCGCCTGGCACAAATGCCTCATTGATGGATCCAGCGGCATTCGTGAGGATGAGGATTTGGACCCCCATTTCTCTCATGACACGCACAGGAAGGGCCAGTGTAGCCATGGGATGCCCCTCATAGAAATGGAAGCGACCCTGCATAATCATGGTCGATTTGGAGCCTATTTTTCCAAAATGTAATTTGCCGGAGTGGCCTATGACATTGGTTTTAGGAAAATGTGGGATTTCTTCATACGGTATGATCAGTTCGGTATCAAGCAGATCAACTAGGTTGGAAAATCCCGATCCTAAGATAATGCCAAGCTCATAGGTACGCGGCCCCGTTTTATCCTGCAGAAATGCAGTAGCGCCAGCCACATCTCGTTCTAGTGCGATCATTACTGTACAAATACTCCAGCGATAATTCCCGTGAGAAAGCAGGCGATTGATCCCCCGATCAAAGCTTTGACACCAAATTTGATCAAATTACTGCGCTGCCCTGGGGCGATGGCACTCACCCCTCCGATCATAATACCGATCGATCCGAAATTCGCAAATCCACAAAGGGCATAGGTGCTGATGATAATAGACTTTTGTGAGATTGCATCTGCACTCATTAGTTCGGTGAGCGATGCATATGCCACAAATTCATTGAGGATGGTTTTTTCTCCCAGCAATTGGCCCACGGCAACAATATCAGATGATGGAATGCCCAACAACCACGCAATGGGAGAAAATAACATACCCAAGATATACTGTAAAGAAAACCCCTCGTAGGCTCCATTACTGCTCTGAACAATGAGGTCGTTGAGATGTGTGATTTCACCCACTTTCATGAATACGAAATTGAATAAATAGATCACGGCCATGAATGCAAGCAGCATCGCTCCCACATTTACAGCCAGTTTTACGCCGTCGGTGGTGCCACGAATCAGTGCATCAAGTACACCATCTCCAGCCTCTGAACGAGGAATATTAAGGTCTGCCTTGGCTGCGTCATGGTCGGTTTCCGGAAAGAGTATTTTGGCGGCAACGATGGCTGCCGGGGCAGAAATAACGGAGGCTGTAAGCAGATGCATACCAAAGAGCTGTTGCCCCTCAACAGTGTCTCCTCCCAGCATTGACATATATGCTCCGAAGACCCCACCAGCTATGGTCGCCATACCCCCAGTCATGAGACAAAGGATCTCTGACTTACTCATTTTTTCGAGATAGGGTTTAACCACTAAGGGAGCTTCGGTTTGACCGATGAAAACATTGGCAGCTGCAGCGAGACTTTCTGCACCAGTGAGTCGCATGGTTTTCTTCATGACCCAGGCAAAGCCGTAAACGACTTTTTGCAGAATCCCCAGGTAATAGAGCAAGGAAGAGAGTGCGGCAAAAAATACAATGGTAGGCAGTACATAAAATGCAAACCCAAAGCCTTCGGTAGGCTCGGCCAGCCGACCAAAGAGAAACTCTGCAGATTGATCAGAGGCGGCGATCACCATCACAAAAAAGTCGACGATCACCCGAAATATGGCACGTACAAGGGACACTTTCAGCATGAGAAAAGCCAGTACGATCTGCAGCAAGACGCCCATGCCGACCAATCGCCAATCGATCTTCTTTCTATTGCTACTTAGCAAGTAGCAAATGCCCAATAGTGCAACCATGCCAAGGGCTGCGCGCAGAATATCTTCAATCATGAGGGTGGCTTATGCACCGTTCAAGATAGGGAAAGCTGTCACTTTTTTGAATGATTCGTTGGGATAGCTGCAATAAAATCATGCAGCGAGCATTATAATATTACTATCGGTCTCATAGCCTTTAGTGCAGAGCCTATTTACAACGGCACCGGACACATCATACCAGACGATGCACTCATCCGGACACAGCAAGAGCATATCAATTGGGTGACGACCAGCGGCATCGCTGCCATGCACAACTCCTGTACATGGCAGCCTCCGCTGGTTTTTTCCAACAATCTATATACGGGACGGTTATTTATGTTTTTGGTTAGGAGCCATGCAGCAATGCATGGCTTTTTTGGGGAATTATGGATTTTAATCGCGCGGTACTCTTTACGATGGACATGATTCCGGAATTCTAAAAGCACAATAATGAAATTAAATCCAATACACTTATTCCTGGCATCTGCATGCCTATTTTATGCGACTACGGACAGCATGGCTCAGGCCTGGGATGCCTCCTCTTTGCATGTTGCTTTTCGCACAAACGATATTGGAATGACTGAGTCCACCCACTACACGCCAGGCGACCTGTCCTTTTGGACCGATGATACCTATGAAGTTTCTTCATTTATGGACGCCAACAGCTTTCTACTGTCAGACCATTCGGTAGTAGGTGGAGGGCCGGTGGCGATGGAATTGAAACGGACGGGTTTGTTGTTTCAGGATAATCTTTCGGAGCGTGTTTCTCTTGACTATGAGGGTTTTAAACTGACGAACGGATCAAGCTGGAGGGCGGTAAATCTGGGGCTCAAAGGCAATGCAGGGGATCTAGAACTGATGACCGGCCATAATCAA
>CAJQNM010000458.1 GCA_905479665.1 uncultured Saprospiraceae bacterium | reverse complement strand
GCAAAAGCCAATCGTCGGTCCCATGCCGAATGATATTACTGGACCAGGCAGACTTCGCAACATTCAGGATGATCCATTTGCTGTCAGAGTCAATAGAGAAACTGTCGCGGGTGAACTCCTCTTTACCTTTGATCCAACTCCAGGCACCTGGATGTATGAATGGGACAATGATCTTACCGAAGATGCCCCATTTGCTGCCAGCATTGGTATCGTCTACCGCCACTTGCCCACCACTCAAGATGCAGCCATTGGCTTTTTAGCCAACCGGACATCTTTTGCTTTTCCAAATTCTGTCCCCGCCGAAGACCTGTGGGAACTAAACGCCCGACTCGTAGCTAAGTCTGGCCCTACCCTGGGATGGATCGCGAATATCTATGGTGGCAATGGTCAGGCAAACGGCAGCGACACCCGGGTTCTCAATCGGTTTGGGGCTGATCTTAGGCTCATTCATAAGAAGATGAAACTAACCTCGATGATCAAGATCAATGATTGGGGACCGTTTGACTACCACCGCGACTTCAACCTCACCTATCCGTTGCAGCTGATGTTGGACCTCTCTACCTCCCTGGCAACACCCAAGTGGATCAGCATGCCAAATACGCGCCTGGGTCTACGGTATACATATCGGTCACTTAATCAATATTCCCCACGCTATTGCCCAGCGATGATGGTGGAAAATGGAGAATCAGTGTGTAACCCGTTGGCGACAGGCTTTGACAATGGACGCGAATGGGAAATTCGCACGTACGTTCACATCAATATTGGCAAGTAATCTCCAAAAAACAACTACGATGCAAAACAGGATACAAATTCAGCCAATTTCTATAGCAATTGTTCTCATCATTATTCTTGCTGCCATTGGGTGCACTCGGGATGATGAAGATCTGCAGCCTGCTACATTTTCAACAAATGCCGATATCTTTATTGATGGCTTCAGTTCGGGATTGCAGTATTTGCCCTTTGCTGGCTCTAAACTTGATGCCTTTACTGTCGACACCGAAACTCGGTACAATGGATCGGCCGCCATGAGATTTGACATTCCCAACGAAGGAGATCCCGATGGATCTTTTGCTGGAGCTATATTTCCCGATGCCGGAGGACGCAATTTGACTGAGTACAATGCACTTACTTTTTGGGCAAAAGCTACTCAAGCAGGCTCCATCAATGAGATTGGATTTGGGAATGATTTTGGAGAAAATAAATTCTTAGTCTCACTTTCCAATTTGCAACTATCGACAAATTGGAAAAAGTATATTTTACCGATTCCAGACCCATCCAAATTGACTAAGGAAAACGGAATGATTTGGTACTCGGAGGGACCAGAAGATGGCAAGGGATATACATTTTGGCTGGATGAGGTTAAATTTGAGAACGTCGGCGGGTTTACCCAGCCCAAGGCTCAGATCTTAAATGGCGAAGATACGCGTGTTGAATCGTTCATTGGTGCTGGTGTTCCTCTCAGTGGCTTGCAAAAAACGGTAACTCTCTCATCTGGTATTGAGCGGACAGTGACAGCTGCACCGGCATACTTTACCTTCATCTCATCCGATCCAAATGTTGCCACAGTAAATGATGAGGGCATGGTCATGGTAGTCGGTCCAGGATCTACCGTCATTACCGCTACACTCGCGGGGGTGACTGCACAAGGATCACTAACGCTCAATTCGATCGGCGAATTTGCCTTCGCCCCAATCCCGGACGAAGATCCGGCAGATGTGATTTCTATCTTCAGCAATGCATACGAGGACATCCCGCTAGACTATTACAATGGCTTCTGGCAATTCTCTACCACCAAAGGAGGGAACGACCTCGAAATAGAAGGGGACAACATCATTTCGTATACAGATCTCAACTTTGTGGGCATCCAGTTTGCCACGGATGTTCCTACCATTGACGCGAGTGCCATGACACACCTGCACATTGATTTGTTGGTCACCCAGGCACTGGAAGACGAGGACTTTCTCCGTATTGGTCTAAATGACATTGGTCCGGATAATGCATTCGGCGGAGGCGATGATTCGGGTGAAGAGCTGACTTTTACGGCGACCACCCTGAAGAGCCAAGAATGGGTAAGCCTGGATATCCCGTTGTCAGATTTCGCTGGACTAATTAATCGTGGCAATCTTGCGCAAGTTGTTTTTGTCTCTGACAACACGATATCATCCCTACTTGTGGATAATATATATCTCTACAAAACGGAGGTGGTGTCTGGACCAAGCGAACCGCAAATGGCCGCACCTGCACCCGGTCAAAGTGCCGCAGATGTTGTGTCGCTTTTTAGCGATGCATATGATGATGTGGTTATTGATACTTGGCGCACAGATTGGTCGAGCAGTGATTTTGAGGATGTAACCGTAGAAGGAGATCCCGTCAAAAAATACTCGAATCTTGATTTCGTAGGCATTGAGGCGGTCTCTAGTCCCATCGATGCATCTGCAATGTCTCATCTACATGTTGAACTCTGGTCACCAGACTTTACCTTCTTTGGAATTAAGTTGGTAGACTTTGGCCCTGATGGCATATTCGGTGGTAGTGATGATTCCGAACACCAAATAAATATTGAAAATCCAATGCAGAGTGAATGGGTAAGTGTTGATCTTCCCCTCGCAGATTTCACTGGACTTACAAATCGCAGCAGCGTTGCGCAACTCATCCTTGTGGGGCAACCTTCGGGATCAAGTACTCTCTTCGTTGACAATTTCTACTTCTATCGTGAGGGTACTAGCATGCCCGTGAATGAGCCATCAACAGCAGCACCAGATCCCACTCGGGAAGCTGCGAATGTGATCTCTTTGTTTAGTGATGTCTATGATGATGCCGTCGTTGATACCTGGAGAACCGATTGGTCGGTAGCTACCTTTGAAGATGTTGATGTCATGGGGAATCCCACTAAAAAGTACTCTGATATGGATTTCGTGGGCATCGAGACTGTGATGGCTCCAATCGACGCCTCCACCATGACAAATTTGCGGATGGATATGTGGTCTGGAGACTTTACCTTCTTTGGCATTAAACTCGTCGATTTGGGTGCGGATGGGGCTTTTGGGGGAGGAGACGATTCCGAACATCAAATAAATATTGAAAATCCGAATATGGCGCAGTGGGTGAGTTTGGATATCTCCCTAATTGACTTCATGGGATTGACAAATACCAGCAGCATCGGACAAATAATATTGGTGGGGCAACCAACTGGAATGACCACGATTTTTCTAGATAATATTTTCTTCTACGGAGACGGAGGATCCAATCCATCAGAACCACAAGAGGCCGCTCCGACTCCGACCATAGCTACCGAAAATGTTATCTCGCTTTTTAGCGAAGCCTACCAAGATGCATCTGTCGATACCTGGAGAACCGATTGGTCATCGGCCAACCTCGAGGATGTTTTAGTTAGTGGAGATTCGGTCAAAAAGTACTCTGACTTGGATTTCGTCGGCATTGAAACAGTAAGCAGTATGGTCGATGCAGCCGAAATGACTCACGTCCATTTTGATATATGGTCTGCCGACTTTACCAATTTTGGTCTAAAGATTGTTGACTTCGGGGCCGATGGAGCCTTCGATGGTGGAGATGACTCGGAGCATCAAATTAATTTCGAGAATCCAGCACAAGGAGAATGGAATAGCTATAATATTCCGATCACCGACTTCACAGGTCTGACCGGCCAGGGCAATCTGGCTCAGTTTATTTTAGTTGCGCAACCAACGGGTACTGCAACTTTATTTCTTGATAATTTCTATTTCTACAAGCAGTAGTCGCTGAGTTTCGGCGTGCGAGAGAAAAGTATGTAAGGAAACAAATCGAGATCATTAAAATAAAAGGAGAGGCATTTTTCAAGATGCATGATATGGGTGCGCTGCGTCCTTTTTTCATGACCATCGTCAGCTCCACCAATCACTGGATGTTTATTTCCAGCAATGGCGGACTTTCAGCAGGAAGAAAAGATGCAGACAGTGCACTCTTTCCTTACTACACCGACGACAAAATCACAGAGTCTGCAGAATTCACAGGAAGTAAATCCATTTTCCGACTACACCGGGAGGACACATCATTTCTCTGGGAACCGTTTTCCACTCGCCAGGAAGGGAGATACAAGATTAGTAGGCATCTCTATAAAAATGTCGCAGGTAGTAAAATCATTTTTGAAGAGGTAAATCATAGCCTTAAGGTATTGTTTCGATATCAATGGTCGACAAGCGATAAGTATGGATTCATTCGTAAATCCACACTTTTAAATCAAGGGAATGCATCCATATCTATTGATGTTTTAGATGGGCTCCAAAACATATTGCCAGCCTGCGTGGATAGTGGATTGCAGCAAGGTGCAAGCAATCTCGTTGATGCCTATAAGCGATCGGAGCTTGCCATGCCATCCGGAGTGGGCATTTATGCACTGAGTGCGATTATTGTGGACAAAGCAGAACCCAGCGAAGCCCTCAAGGCAAATATCTGCTGGTCTGCTGGTCTTCCTGATTCAATTCATCTCCTCTCATCACTGCAATTAAATAACTTTCGAAATAGCCTACTCCTATCACCGGAATCCGATATTAAAGCTGAAAAGGGAGCTTACTTTGTATCTAGTACAGTGAGACTTGAGGCTCATTCGGATCATCAATGGCTGATTACTGCCGACGTAAATAAAACCCATACATCCGTCGCCTCTATCATTGCGATGCTAGGACAGAATCAAGACATCGTATCTAGCATCGAAGAAGATATTGAAGTAAGCAATCAAAGGTTGTCGAAAATGGTAGCTGCTGCCGATGGCCTGCAACGGACAAGCGAAGTACTAAAAGATGCTCGCCATTTTTCAAATTGTCTGTTTAACATCATGCGAGGGGGCATATTTGATCAGAACTATTTGATACACAAATCGGACCTCTCTTCGTACCTGACACAAGCCAATCAAGGGCTAAATCAGGATCCCATTGCATCTCTGCCACCCACTTTCCCGTTGCAAGATTTGCAGGCGCAGTGCGCACTCACTGACGACCCAGATCTCAAAAGACTTCTATATGAATATTTACCATTGCGATTCAGTAGGAGGCACGGTGATCCCAGTCGACCATGGAACAGATTTTCTATAAATACGCAGAGAGAAAACGATGGAGCCAAAATTTTGGACTTTGAAGGAAACTGGCGAGACATTTTTCAAAATTGGGAAGCACTGCTCCGATCTTATCCCGAATTTGTTGATGGCATACTATTTAAATTTCTAAATGCTTCCACGGCAGATGGATACAATCCATATCGAATAACCAAGGGCGGCATTGATTGGGAAATTATTGAGCCGGATGATCCATGGGCCTACATTGGATACTGGGGAGATCATCAACTCATTTATTTACTAAAATTGCTCGAACATGCGGAAGATCACTATCCAGGTAAATTAGAGAGCTATTTCGATCAGGATATTTTTGTCTTTTCACATGTTCCATATCGTATAAAATCATACCAAGAATTACTGGTAGATCCCAAAAACACAGTCGATTTTGATCATGACTCCGATCTAAACATTCGACAAAAAATGGCGGATCTCGGATCAGACGGTGCGCTTCTAACCAATCAAAGTGGATCAATCATACGTGTCAATTTTATTGAAAAAATCCTGATCACGATCTTGGCCAAAGTTTCCAATTTTATTCCCGAGGGGGGCATATGGATGAATACGCAACGCCCTGAATGGAATGATGCAAATAATGCTCTGGTTGGCAATGGAGTTTCTATGGTTACCCTATGCTATCTAAATCGTTTCTTATCGTTTCTCATTGACATCCTTGACCCCAATCTCTCCCATTTTTCCTTATCTACAGAAACCTCTAGTTGGCTATCTAGCACGATAGATACCTTGTCATCACATCGGCACTTGCTTGATACAAAAATCACTGACGAGCGCAGAAAAGACATTCTCGATGCACTGGGAAAAGCTGGATCCCACTATCGTGAGAGTCTGTATACCAATTCCTTCGGAGAAGATAAAGTCAGGGTGTCATATACTATGCTGATAGAGTTTGTCAATTTGCTCCAACCGTATACGCAACATACCATCGATGCCAATAAGCGCAGTGATGGTCTCTATCACTCCTACAATTTAATGTCCGTCGCAAATGATTCTAAAATAACCATTAAGCGACTAGACCCAATGCTAGAGGGACAAGTTGCGGTGCTAAGCTCCGGTCATCTTTCTACCAAGCAAGCTCTCTCGACGCTAGACGCTCTACGCTCTAGTACACTCTATCGATCAAACCAACAGAGCTATTTATTATATCCGAATAAGCAGCTGCCAGGCTTCTTAAATAAAAATATTGTCACTGTCGAGCAAGTGCATTCATCTCAGCTACTTACTCACCTGCGAGAGGAAGGAAATACTGAAATAATTGAACAAGACGTCAATGGTCTCTGCCACTTCAATGCCAATTTTAGGAATGTCTCCGAACTACGTAAATCACTCGATAAGCTCGCAGATGGCGAGCATCATGACCTGGCTAGGAAAGAGAGAGGTTTATTGGAGGAAATATATGAAGAGGTCTTCGACCACAAGTCCTTCACTGGTAGGTCTGGAACATTTTATGGATATGAAGGTCTGGGGTCAATATACTGGCATATGGTCTCAAAACTTCTACTGTCCGTTGAGGAGTGCATACACAAGTCCTCTACAAGAACTACTGATAAGGAGTACAAATCAAGATTAATCACACATTTTCATGAAATTAATGCAGGCATCGGGGTCCATAAATCTCCTGAAATCTATGGCGCATTTCCGACAGATGCATATTCGCATACGCCGGCCGGAAAAGGAGCTCAGCAACCTGGAATGACTGGACAAGTAAAGGAAGATATTCTCAGTCGATTTGGCGAACTCGGGATTATTATTGCCGATGGTAAAATACATTTCCATCCCACCATTCTAAAAAGAGAAGAATTTATTGATGCACCCTCTACTTTCAAGTACATCGATATTCACGGTAAGGACAAACAACTGCAATTACCGGAGCACTCCCTGGCCTTCACGTTGTGCCAAGTACCCATTGTCTACACGCTTTCGGATGACAATCGCCTGCAGGCCACGCTGAGTGATGGGAATGTAGTACACCTAAATGAGCAGCACTTCGATACAGATCTTAGTGCACAGGTATTTCAGCGTTCGGGAAAGGTGAGTCAAGTTGTGGTCGCAATAAATATAGCACACCCATGAGAAATAAAGGATCCAATAAATTAAGCACGATGCTATCCATTTTCTCAACTAATATTTTATTACTTCTCTCCCTTTGCTTGCTTATCGCTTGCTCTGGCAGCGAATCAAAAAAAAGTGTACCAAGTCCTAATAAAGAGAATATGCCAACTGCCTCAGAAATTCTAGGAAACCCTCAATACCAGGCCATTTCATATGGAGGCTATCGAAACACAGACCATTCTATAGAACCTACGCTAGATGAGCTTAAGGAAGACCTCACGATCATGTCTGCGATGGGGGTCAGGATCTTACGCACCTACAAGCTTCATAAGCCACATGCCGCCAATGTATTGAAAGCCATCCATGAGATAAAGCAAAAAGATCCTGACTTTGAGATGTATGTTATGTTGGGAGTATGGATCGATTGCGAGCATGCATTTACCGATCACCCAAACCACGAACGTGAGGATAGTGCAGCCAATCAAAAAGAGATCGAGCGGGCAGTTGAGCTCTCTCAGATATACCCAGATATTGTGAAAGTAATCGCGGTAGGCAATGAGGCGATGGTCAAGTGGGCAGCAAGCTACTACGTGCAACCAGGCGTAATTTTACGCTGGGTAAATCACTTGCAGGCATTAAAACAATCAGGATCTTTGAGCAAGGATCTATGGATTACCAGCTCTGACAATTTTGCTTCCTGGGGCGGAGGTGGCGACGAGTACCATGTAGAAGACCTCACCGATTTAATTGAGGCTGTGGATTATATCTCCATGCATACATATCCAATGCATGATACGCACTACAACCCGGCTTTCTGGGGAATCACATCGGATGAGTCTAGTCTGTCGAAGAAGGAACAAATAGCGTTGGCGATGAATCGTACTTTGGACTATGCTCGCACTCAATATCAACAAACTGTGGACTATATGCATCGTGTAGGTCAAAATAAACCCGTGCACATTGGCGAGACAGGTTGCGCCAGCCACTCCAACAGTCATTATGGTCGTGATGGTTCAAGAGCTACTGACGAATACAAGCAAGCCATGTATTATCACTTAGTGCGTGATTGGTCCAATAAAGAAGGGATTTCCTGCTTTTATTTCGAAGCTTTTGATGAATCCTGGAAGGATGCAGCAAATCCAGGTGGATCAGAAAATCACTTCGGGCTTTTCACGATCGATGGCAAAGCTAAATATGCGCTATGGAGCTTAGTCGATCAGGGCGTATTTAATGGCCTAGAGAGAATCAATCCCATTTCAAAAACATTTGAGGGCAACTTGGAATCACTTCTTAACTCCGCGGAGTCTCCTCCCCAACTGAAAATAAATCAAACTCTATAATTACCATGAGCACTATAATAAAAACAATGCATTGTAAAAGCGCCGGGCTAATTTTCTTGATCATGCTTATTTCTTGTTCTGCCAAAGATGCATTAGAAATCCAGGTTTATGAGACTTCGCAAGCGGGGCATCAGCTGACTAGAATAAATGAATTTAAAACCGAAGCCAATGCTACTGAACTAGCAATCATTCCAGAGGAAAAATACCAGACAATTACTGGCTTTGGCGGATCATTTACAGAGGCTTCCGCATATCTGCTAAACCAACTTGGCGACGAGAATCGGAGTAAAGTACTGGAGGCGTATTTTGGCAACAGTGGTGCCAGGTACTCCTTGACTCGTACGCACATAAATTCCTGTGACTTTTCTCTTTCCAACTATTCATATGCACCGGTAGCTGGCGATAGAGAACTTGACCATTTTACGATTGATGAGGATCGAGCTGACATCATTCCAATGATCAAAGATGCCATGAAAATCTCAGCAGACGGGTTTAACATTGTAGCCTCACCCTGGACTGCACCACCATGGATGAAAGACAATGATGATTGGCGTGGAGGCAAATTACTGCCAGAATATTATGATACGTGGGCACTCTTCTTCTCCAAATACATCGATGCCTATAAATCTGAGGGGATAGACATATGGGGACTAACCGTCGAAAATGAGCCTCTGGGAAATGACAATAATTGGGAAAGCATGCACTATTCCCCAAGTGAAATGACGGCGTTTGTCCAAAACCACCTTGGCCCTAAACTTGAAACAACCGGAAAGAATCACGTTAAAATTTTAGGCTATGATCAAAATCGGGAGCATCTGAATGAATGGGTTGATGAGATGTTTAAGAATGACGCCAGCGCGAAATATTTTGCCGGCACTGCGGTGCATTGGTATGCAAGTACTTTCGAGATCTTTGCTGATGCATTGCAATACGCTCATACCAAGGCTCCGGATAAGCATTTGATCCAAACCGAGGCTTGTGTCGACGCAGAAGTTCCAAAATGGAGAGACGATGATTGGTACTGGTCAAAGGAGGGTACAGATTGGGGCTGGGACTGGGCACCTGAAAAAGACAAACATTTGCATCCAAAGTATGTACCTGTATATCGGTACGCCAGAGATATTATTGGCTGTCTCAACAACTGGGTTGATGGATGGATTGACTGGAACATGGTGCTTGATCGGAAGGGAGGGCCCAATTGGTTTGAAAACTGGTGTGTTGCACCAATCATTGTCGATCCTGCAAGCGACGAAGTCTATTTAACACCGATCTACTATACGCTCGCTCATTTTAGCAAATATATCAGGCCAGGAGCGCAACGAATTGGGCACAAGCAGACCGATCAAGATCTTCAAGTCACGGCTGCTCAAAATCCGGATGGCTCTATCGCCATCGTTATTCTCAATGAAGGAAATAGAGCAAAGTCACTTGCCCTTTCGTTGCACGATAGATCAAGCCAGGTCACGGTCAGTGCCCAAGCTATTCAAACAATAATTATTCCCCCGACCACAACGTGATTTAGTATCGGCACATAATTCAGCTTAATAATCTAACAATAATTAAATGTCAAACCAATCCACAGTTGCACGAGATAAGGTCCCCATCTTACAAAAAGGTGCATTTGGAGCAGGACACTTCGTATTAAATCTATTGCCTGGTGTACTTGGAGTATACCTGCAAGTGTTTATCCTAACTGCCTTTGGGATGGATCCAGTGTGGGCAGGATTATTGGGAGGCCTACCAAGAATTTTTGATGCGTTGACAGATCCCATCATGGGATTTATTTCTGACAATACTACATCACGATATGGTCGTCGTAGACCTTATATTTTTGCAGGTGCCATCATCAGTGGGATTTTGTTTGTTCTCATGTGGCAGCTGGATGAAAACGCATCCATGACGTACAATTTCTGGTACGTCATGATTTTACAGATTTTATTTCTGTTGGGCAATACCATGTTTGCAACTCCCCTTGTAGGCCTGGGATACGAAATGACATCGGACTACAATGAGCGAACGCGTCTCATGAGCTTTGCCAACTCCATGGGCCAAATTGCTTGGATGATTGTTCCGTGGTTGTATGTAATCATTCCCGACGTAAATACATTTGACAATCCTGCCCAGGGAGTCAGAACGATGGCAAAAATAGTGGGCGTGGTGTGCATTGTATTCGGTATTCTGCCTGCATTTTTCTGCAGAGGCATCGACGCCGCTCACATGGAAAATAGAAAGAAAATAACGTTCAAGACGTTGGCTTCCAATATGAGGGAGTTATGGAAAGGAATTATACAGGTTTCTAAAAACAAGCCCTTTGTAAAATTATGTGGAGCCACCTTCCTTGTATTTAATGGATTTCAACTTGTTTCTGCATTTGCAGTTTTCATCATTGTTTTTTATATGAATAGTGGTGACTGGGAGGCAGCAGGAACATGGCCGGCATGGTTTAATACATTTAATGCCATTATGACCGCATTTTTAGTCATACCGATTATTTCGCGTATGGCCACCAAGTGGGGTAAGCGAAAAGCGTTCCTAATATCAACATTCTTATCGATTATAGGCTATATCCTAAAATGGTGGGGGTTTGATATAGGGTTAAACGAGAGATTTAATGAGACTGCCTTGGGTCAAGGACTCAACGGAGTAGTCGCCTCGATATTCGATGTACTCAATCCGTATCTAGACAACATGGGGATGTCCTGGTTTAGTATAGATACCAGTGCGGGGATTCCGTGGCTCATCTTTTTACCAATTCCGCTATTCGCTTTTGGGATGGGTGGCCTATTTACACTCATGATGAGCATGACTGCAGATGTTTGTGACTTAGATGAACTCGAAAATGGAATGCCTCGAAAAGAAGGGACGTTTGGAGCGATATATTGGTGGATGGTAAAACTCGGTCAAGCGCTAGCCATTATTTTTAGTGGCGTCATCTTGAAGATCGTTGGCTTTGACCAAAACATCACAGCGCAGGCAGCAGAAACAATGCAGCAATTGCGTATAGCTGATATCATCGTACCAGCTACTACGGCAGCTCTAGCGATGTTGGTAATGTGGAATTATAGCTTGAGTGAGCGTCGTGCCAAGGATATTAAGCGACAATTGGTTGAACGAAGAGGGGAATTATAATTGAGGAAATCCTAAATAATAAATTAGAGATAGGGTTTTATATCTCATTGATGAGATACGAATCTAGAAGGTAATTTACCACCATGGAAACCTAGCTAAAGAAAAATTAGAATGTATGTCATTTAGACCAGACAAATTATTAACTCAAGCTGGAATTAATTTCTCCCAGTATTCAAGTGATCAGATCAGGTCACTCTTTCACGAAAGGCTAACTGAAGGTATGCATGGCCTTTGCTTTAGTCTGTATGCGGAGGGACAGCAACCCGGAGCCACAATATCCGAAAGTCAAGTGATGCGTAGGATGAAAATAATACAACCTCACACAAATTGGATCCGTTCATTTTCTTGCATTGATGGAAACGAACATATTCCCAAAGTTGCAAAGGACCTCAAGCTAAAAACATTGGTCGGTGCCTGGATTGGTGAAGACCGTGAGCTCAACGAGCAGGAAGTGGATGGCTTGATTTCGCTTGCGCGAGACGGGCACGTGGATATTGCGGCAGTTGGAAATGAGGTTCTATATCGTGGCGATCTCCCAGAAGAAGAATTACTACATTATATAAACCGAGTCAAAGATGCCCTACCGGGGATACCCGTCGGATACGTCGACGCGTACTATGAGTTTGCGCAAAGACCGAAAATTGCTGAGGCTTGCGACATTATACTGGCCAATTGCTATCCATTTTGGGAAGGATGTCACATTGATTACTCTTTGTTGTACATGAAGCAGATGTACCATCAAGCTTTGCAAGCTGGAAACGGTAAGGAAGTCATCATCACGGAGACGGGTTGGCCTAGTGCCGGCGGAAGTCTAGGTTCCGCTCACCCCTCTTTTGATAATGCGATGAAATACTTCATTGATGTTCAACAATGGTCTCAAAATGAAGAAGTCGGGACATTCTACTTCTCGAGTTTTGATGAATCTTGGAAGTCAGAATCTGAGGGCGAAGTTGGTGCCAACTGGGGCCTTTGGAATTGTAGAGAGGAGTTAAAGTACTGAAGCAAATACCCGCCAAGTTATAAGTCGTAATCAGCAAAGCACAAAAGGAGTTTGATGGAAGAGTATTAGTCAATCACCTCGCCAAACCACCATCTACGGAAAGACACAGACCAGTCGAAAACGAACTCTGATCTGAGGCTAAAAAGCAAATCGCTTTGGCAATCTCATCTGGTCGTGCGAGGCGTCCCATCGGCACTGCACGGATCAGTTTTTCTTCGATCACAGCACTCCCTTGGGTCAGGTCGCTCACCATTTGCGTATCTGTATAGCAGGGACATACGGCATTGATGCGAATATTTTTTCTGGCATATTCTTGGGCGGCCGTCTTGGTCAGACCAATGACTGCATGCTTACTCGCAACATACGCACTGCTCTTCACCTGAGGCAGTTTCCCAGCCATCGAAGCCACGTTGACGATCACACCCCCTTGTTCTTGATCGAGCATCATCTTCAACTCTTCTTGCATGCAAAAGAAAACACCATCTAAATTTACCTGCATTACCCGATGCCAGGAGGCATGATCATACTCGTGGGTCAAATTCCAGGCACCACCGATACCCGCGTTATTTACAGCGATGTCCAGCCGACCATGATCGTCCCTAATCTTTTTGAACAATTCTCGTACCTGTTCGGCATCTGCTACATCTGCCGAATACGCGTGTGCGCGGTGACCTCTATTTCTTAGCTCCAGGCAAGCCTTCTCGCTGGACTTGGAATCTATATCTACAATGATGATGGTTGCTCCATATCCTGCCATCATTTCAGCAGTGGACAGACCGATTCCTGCTCCTCCTCCCGTTACTAGACAAGTATTATCGGCGAAATCCATATCAGCTCTTCACCATTGTTATATGCGCCATCATAGTGCTTCCATCTTAGAAAGAAATTCTATTCCGATCAGTGCACATACCATTTTATCATCGATTCCATCAAATATCAAATACAACTCTTTCATCCCCACAGCATCTACCGGAAGCACATGCTTTTTCAAACCCATATTGGCCTGATTCATAGGTATCTGGAGTTCACCGACAAGATCACCCTCAGGTCCTCCAAATCGCACTTCAATCTTTCCTCCACCGGCATATCCGGGCACCAGAAAGGTTTCAAAACTTAGCTCACTCACACCAGTGAAGTCAACCTCCGCGTAACCGGCCCAGCCATCATTCATGCCCAGGAGAATAGCCATGTCCTCTCCTAGATGTGACAGGCCCATACCAGCAAGTTGCTCTGCATTTGGTTCAAAACGCATCGCCACCTCATTGGTGGCATAGTCAGCAGTATAAATACGGGGATAGCGAAGACTTGTCACCTTTTGAGCAGTTATTGGTTCGACATCATCTGAACCTCGATCGGTATAGCTGGTCATAATTACATAAGAACCTTCGGGATTATCCTGATCCGGCTCAAATCGATAAGAGCCTGAAAGAGATAGACGTTCTGCTTCGGTCTTTTCCGAAATAGACAAGACATATTGAGACATTTTTTCGGCCTCCTCTTTACTCAATTGGGGATGTGCGGCCATGGCTTGCTCTCCCCAAACTCCTCCTCCACCATTGATAATTTTGTCCGACAGATAGTCGACTGCCGTACTTTGATCGCGATATTTTTCGGCTATGTCCAGATAGCTGGGTCCCACAGACTTTTCATTGGCAAGGTGGCAGGATCGGCAATCGCTCCCGGTGATCAGTTCCTTGCCAGCGAGATAACGCGAATTTTCGGCAAGTGCCTGATGTCCCAACGAGATGAGATTAATATCTTTTCCTTGGGGCAAATATTCTATACTCAAGGCGACGGCTGCGGGATCAATACCGGCATCCAGAGTGCCATCTTCATGATCTTCTACGCGCACTTCATAAGCCAATTCCTGGCCTGGCCAATAAAAGCTCTGATTGCCAGTGAAGGCGACAGCAAGTTGGGGAGGTGCGTTGCCTGCTCCTATTTTGATCATCGACTCGCTCTCTTCTCCCTCAGGATCGGTCACCGTGAGACGTACGTCGTAGTTTCCTGGTTTCTCGAAAGTGTGCACTGGTGAAACCTCACTGCTGGTGCTTCCATCTCCAAAGTCCCAACGATAGGCTAGCTCGTCGCCATCTGGATCGACCGTACCTTCACTTGTGAAGGTGACCTCGAAAGGTATGGCACCGGCAGACTCAGAGGCACTTATCACCGGTTTTGGTTGGCGGTTTCCAGCATTGTAGGTGATGTGTACCAAGCGAGCATCTTTATTTTTACTAAACCAGGCAGTACCGTACTCCAGCATGAAAAAATCTCCATTCGGGCCCATGATGATATCATTGGGATTGCTGAATTTATGGCTCGGCATAAATCGTTCCATGGACATAAAATCACCTTGATCATTCATGGTCACTGCCATGATCCAACCCCGCATCCAATCGTACGTAAATAATTTTCCATCGTAGTAATCTGGGAAACGTCCTTTTCCCTCAGGGTATTTGTCCCGGTGATAGACGGGCCCGGCCATGGCATTGCGACCACCCGTACCTACCAAAGGAAATTCTTCCGACTCTGCATAGGGATAAAAAATAAATGCCGCATTTGCTGGTGGTAATTCTCGAGCCCCCGTATTATTTGGTGAATTATTAATTGGTTTTTCTGGGTCGTGAGCTTGGAGTGATGTTTGCAAGGCAAAGTCATATTCATAATAGGGCTTATTGTCTGCAATAAAATATGGCCATCCGAAAAATCCCGGCTTGCGTGCTTGGTTTACCTCGTCGTGACCCCGTGCTCCACGTCGTAGTGAGTCCTTTCCTGCATCTGGTCCGACATCTCCCCAATAGAGAAATCCCGTTTCTGAATCAATCGAAATCCGATACGGATTGCGACATCCCATGGCATATATTTCCGGTCTGCCCACGGATCCATCTTTTGGAAAAAGATTTCCCTCGGGGATGCTATACGTCCCATCTGCCTGTGGAGTGATGCGACTCACCTTGCCGCGTAAATCCATGGTATTGGCAGATGACTTTTGTGCATCCCATGGGCTCCGTCCTGGTCGCTCATCGCTGGGAGAGTAGCCGTCTGAATCAAAAGGATTGGTATCATCCCCTGCCGAAAACCAAAGATTGCCCGCTGGCCCAAACTCCAGCGATCCTGCTGAATGGCAGCACTGATCTCGCTGGGTGCCAATCTCAATCAACACTTTTTCTGAATCACGATCTAATTTATCGTCTTGAAAAACAAATCGTGAAATATTCTGTTTGGGATCATCTCCCAAGGGAGAATAAAATAAATAGACCCACTTATTCTCGGCAAAATTAGGATCGATCGCCAAACCAAGTAAACCATCTTCAAATTCCGTATGGATATCGAGGTGATCGACAATCTCCGTTTCTTCCGTCTGCGGATCGTATATTATTATGTCTCCTTTCCGCTCGATAAATAGCAGTCTGCCATCGGGCAACATGTCCAATTCCATCGGCTCATTGAGATTGTCGGTTAGTACGACTTTTTCAAAGCGATTTTCCGCCGGCACGACATTGGTCCTAGAGTAGTCGACACTTTTGGCCTCTCCTGCCGCCCACTGAATACCACCCCAGAGGTGTTTCACAAAGTCTTCTTCTTGAAAACACTCTCGAGTGTGTCCGCCTCCGGTGTACCAGGTCCGCCCTCCATCAAACTCCTTGTACCAAGCTATGGGATGGGGATCTCCCGTAGTCCCTCCCTCATAAGAGTCTTCGTCAAGATTGAGTAGCACGCTGATATCTTCCTGGATGTCTTTGTAATCGTACCACTCATCAGTGCGTGGCCACAGCGCAGGTAAATGCGAGCATGATATATGTGTGGAGTCCCAGCGCTCTACAACTGCATCTCGTACATTGGGGTCATTCGGGTGGCCGTTAAAGTAAGCACCCACCAACTGGCCGTACCAGGGCCAATCGTACTCTGTATCTGCCGCCGCATGAACCCCCACAAAACCTCCTCCGGCCTGGATAAATCGCTGCATCTCAAGTTGTTGCGCATCGTCAAGCACATCTCCTGTGGTATTCATGAAGAGAATGACATCGTAATATTTGAGGTTTTTCTCCTGAAAGTGTTCCGCATTTTCAGTCGCGAAGTAGTTGAAATCGTGCTGTATGGACAACTGTTCTAACAAAGCGATTCCATCCTCAATCGACTCATGACGAAAACCATCGGTTTTCGAAAATACCAGAACATTGAGTCCATCTGTGGCCCTCGTGGGAGAGTCGCAGGCAGAAGCAACAAGCACCACCAGGGCGCCAAGGAGTAGCGAGAGTTTATTCATCTTTTGTGCTAAGATTAAGCTCCCAAAATACGACAAATCAGATGCCATGGAAGACAAATTCTTTTGATTAAATGCTGGCTTCCATCTTTGACGCCGATGGAGTCGCGACGAACACAGCTCTTCTGCTACACTCACCACTCACACTATTTCTCTCCTTGGTTAAAACCGATTCGCTTTCTTGATTCTTGGTCGTCCTGCTGTTCTTTGGATTCGATTAGCTTCTTGATGTACTCAAAAAGTACTCTAATTTCCTGCCCCTGACCCTCCAGGTTTTGCTCCATTTTCTCCACTTTCAGTATCAAGTCTTTATGTGTCAACAACTCTCGCATCCTAGTAAAGATTCGCATGATCTGGGTATTCACCTGGTGGCACGTTGACTCCTTAGCACGCTGGACAACATCAACTCGCCATGCTCTGTAAAGGCATATGGAAGCTTTCTGCGGCCGCCCCAACTTGATGTCGCATTTTGCGACTTCAAGATTTCGAACTCCTCTTTGGTCAGCTGGAACATAAAATCTTCAGGGAATCGATCAATATTTCTCTTGACTGCTCATTCAGTCTCCTGGTTGAGACCCCATAGAGTTCAGCCAGATCCTCATCAAGCATAACTTTCTGACTTCAAATGACAGAGATCTTACTGATGACAATATTGTCGGTCACAATCGGCATATCGGTGCTCACAGCATAAAGTTATTCATTGTAGTGGATGATGCTCTTTCAATGCCTCACTCAATTCTTCCAGATGATAATTCTTGTACCACTCCACCGTTCCAACTCGTCGATAGCCAGCCACATATTAAACCTGGCGTAATCCATGACTCTTTAGTGCCACTGTCTCCTTGTCAAGGATTAACTGCATTTATTCTGCCGAGTCTTGTGCTGGGAAGTTACTGATGAGAAGACAGAGAAAGACAAACGGGATGAGGGCTTCTGATGATTTCATCGCAGGTGTTTTACTTAAATGTTTGTGGGGCAGTCGAAAGATTAAGAAATAAATTTGGACCTCCAAATCCACCTTAATATCGGTGTCATCACTCAGGGACCGGCGAAAAATAACTTACCGATTTGATACGGCCCCTTTTACCACCATACTTCGTTACTCAAAGCCTTGGGTAGCTGGGCTATCCTCGGTTTTCCCTCCACTGGACGTGGTTATCTTCACTCAAAGGTCTACAAGACCTTTGTCCCTCCTTCGTCGGGATTCGCTCGATAA
>CAJQNM010000457.1 GCA_905479665.1 uncultured Saprospiraceae bacterium | reverse complement strand
AATGAAAATACCGTCTACGTCACCAATACTGGCTTTTACAAATCCATTGATGGAGGGAAGACATTTGATACGCGCTTTCGGGTACCCCATGGGGACAACCACGATGTATGGATCAACCCTGATGATCCCCAAATCATGATCAACAGCAACGACGGTGGGGCGAATGTTACCCTGAATGGTGGCAAGACCTGGTCACCCCAGACCAATCAACCTACTCCTGAGTTTTACCGTGTGAGCGTGGATCATCAGTGGCCCTACAATTTATACGCCGGTCAGCAAGACAACTCTGCGATCGGCATTCCGAGTCGGCGAGGTCGGGTCTTGCACCCAAAGCAGGCCTGGAAATCGGTCGGTGGTGGAGAAAGTGCCGATGTCGCTGTCGATCCATCCAATCCTGACATCGTCTATGCGACTACGTATAGTGGCATCATCACCCGTGTCAACCAAAAGACGGGGGAGCGCAGGGATGTGGGAGCCTATCCCCACTATACAGAAGGTACTGAGACTCGACAATTGAAATATCGCTGGCAGTGGAATTTTCCGATCCGGGTTTCGCAGCACGATCCCCAAGTGATTTACCACACTTCAAACTTCGTGCATCGCAGCACCGACGAAGGCCAATCCTGGGAAGTCATCAGCCCTGATCTGACTCGCGACATCGATGCTTATCAAGCCATACCTGGTGGGCCCGTCCAGCATGACGGTACTGGAGTAGAAGTGTACAGCACGGTATTTTCGTTTGAAGAATCTCCACATGAGAAAGAAACGCTCTGGGCAGGAAGTGACGATGGGCGCATTCATATTACCCGAGATGGGGGAAGTAGCTGGACAGAGGTTACACCCAAGGGCATGATTCCTACAGAGGCAACTATCAACAACATTCGGCCATCATCTCATGCACCCGGTCGAGCATTTGTGGCGGCAATGCACTATCGCATGGGTGATTTCAAACCCTATATTCTCAAGACCGAAGATTTCGGAGCCACCTGGGATTTCTTATCCCAGGACACTGGTATTCCGTCTGACCATTTCGTACGCTGTGTAGCTGAAGACCCCGATCGTAAAGATCTGCTTTATGCAGGCACAGAATTTGGCCTCTACTTTTCCATAGATGGGGGGGAATTATGGGAGCCCCTGCAGAAAAATTTACCACACGTGCCAATCACTGACATGGAGGTACATCAAGGAGATCTGGTGCTAAGCACCCAAGGACGTGGGTTTTGGATCATGGATGATTTGTCTGTACTTCACCAGATTGATCAGGTCGATGTAGCTGCGAAAGCTCATCTTTTCACCCCTCAAGATGCGTATCGTACCAATCTACCCGCTTATCAAGCCCAGATCAACTTTCTGGCTCGCCACATCGACACCAGCTCGGCAACCGAAATACACATTTACGATGGTGCAGACCAACTCATCCAGGCCTGGAGTAGCGAGAAAAACGATGAGTCGACCTTATTTAAACCCGACACGGGCATGAATACCCTCAAGTGGGATTTGCGACACAAAAAACCGACGATGGTCAAAGATCTGGTCATGATGGACATGTCGTACCCAGGAGTCGGCCCCAAGGTCGCTCCTGGCAGCTATCGCGTGGTAGTCAACATGGGTGAAGATGAGTACCAATCTTTGCTGCAAGTGAAACGCGATCCCCGCTGGGATGTCAGCGATAACGACCTGCAGGCAAACCAAGACCTAGCCCTACAGGTGAGAAACCTCATCACTCAATCACAAGAAGAATTACTCAATCTGCGCAGCATCAATGAGCAACTGAAATCCGTACTTAAACATAGCGAAGATGTCTTGAGCCCGGAGCTCAAGAAAGCACTCAAAGAGGTGAATAAGGAAAATGCTGATTTACAGGACATGATTTTTCAGGATCAGATTGAGACTTCTCAAGATGAAATCAATTTTCGGCGCAAATTCACCAATCACATCATCCGGCTTTATCGAGTGATCATCAGCCAGCATGACCGGCCGACCGCAGGTGAACTGGAACGGTGGGAAGATGTACAGGACGAATACCAACCTTTTGCAGAGGCCTATCAGGAGTTCGTACAGGAAAAACTGCCCAAAATGCTCGAGGAAATGCAAAAAGAACAGATCCCCGTCATCTATACGAAAGGTGGCAAACCATGATCTAGCAATTGTTTACACCATTGCTAAACTTGTCCATGTTCCAATTGTATACTACTGTCGTGAGTTCTTCGGAAGAGAGAATCGACAAAATTTTAGGTGAGGTTATTGATCTCGGTACAAAATTGGCGATGACCATTCGCATGTTGGCAAGAGTCGTAAGATAATACTGGATTAAATTTGTTCCTAAAAGCTGTATTCTGACCCTTGACATCGAGCTTTAACAAATGTTCTTCTATATTTATCGGGTATGTTGTGACTAAAACCCAACGTAAATACGTCTTAACAGCTAAAATAGATATCCAATGGCAATAATGATAACTGATGAGTGCATCAATTGTGGAGCCTGCGAGCCTGAATGTCCGAACAACGCAATCTACGAGGGTGGCGTAGAATGGGCCATTTCTGATGGCACCTCGGTAACCGATGAATACACGCTCAAAGATGGTTCCTCGGTAGAAGCGGATGCCCAACAAGATCCGGTTTCTGATGACTTTTACTACATCACTCATGACAAATGCACAGAGTGCAAGGGATTTCATGAAGAGCCCCAGTGTGCCGCAGTTTGTCCGGTAGACTGCTGCGTGGCCGATCCTGATCATGAAGAATCAGAAGAGCTGCTGCTCGAACGTAAAGCTGCCCTCCACCTCTAAATTTATTCCATGGCTACAAATAAGGCTCTCCTTGAGGATGTCACTATAAAATTTGCCGGTGACTCCGGCGATGGCATGCAGCTCACAGGTGGTTTGTTTACGAACAATACGGCCCTGACAGGCAGTGACCTTTCGACATTTCCAGACTTTCCGGCAGAGATCCGCGCTCCAGCAGGAACGCTAGCAGGGGTCTCAGGATTTCAGATTCATTTTGGCAGCACCGAAATATTCACCCCAGGTGATCTTTTTGATGTGCTTGTCGCCATGAACTCAGCGGCACTCAAGTCAAATTTGCCACGGCTCAAACAGGGTGGCACCATCATTGTGAATACCGATGGTTTTGACAAAAAGAACTTACGGCTAGCCAAGTACGAGGACAATGCCAATCCCCTGGAAGATGGAACACTCGATGGCTATGAGGTCTATAAAATGGCCATCACCAAGATGACGCGAGAGTGCCTGTCAGAGTCTTCGATGGGAATGAAAGAAAAAGATCGGGCAAAAAATATGTTTGTTCTGGGGTTTCTGTACTGGCGCTATGATCGCGATATGCAGGAAACACTCGATTGGCTCGATGGTAAATTTGGCAAAAAGCCAGAGATCTACCAGGCCAATGAGTCTGTCTTGAAAGCAGGATATCATTTTGGAGAGACCACCGAAACCTTCTCTTCACAATTTGAGGTAAAAGCCGCTCCATTAGAAAAAGGTACCTACCGAGGTATCATGGGCAATGAGGCTTTGGTCATGGGGCTGATCGTCGCCGGACAGAAGGCAGGTCTGCCTATTTTTTATGGCTCATACCCGATTACACCCGCATCAGAAATTCTGCATGGTCTGGCTGCTCACAAGCACTATGGGGTCAAGACATTTCAAGCGGAAGATGAGATTGCAGCCGTATGTGCCGCGATTGGTGCGAGCTACGGAGGCAATATAGGAGTAACCGGGACATCCGGTCCGGGCTTGGCACTCAAGGCAGAGGCGGTTGGACTCGCGATGATACTAGAGGTCCCGTTGGTGATCTGCAATGTGCAGCGAGGCGGACCCTCAACAGGTCTACCCACAAAAACCGAACAATCAGATTTATTGCAAGCTATGTACGGCCGCAATGGAGAATCTCCGGTACCAGTCATTGCCG
>CAJQNM010000456.1 GCA_905479665.1 uncultured Saprospiraceae bacterium | reverse complement strand
TTGGGCCGCTGGCCTTTGTGACTGGAATCCTGATTTTTTTAGTGCAAGCCTACTACGCCGGTTTCGGCAATTTTGACTTTAGCTTAGAGCGGAGATTCACAGTAAGAGAAACCGTTCGTTTTGTAAGATCTTCACGCGGGTCGGCGATTGCAAATGGGCTCGTATTTCTGCTGCTTATTTCCACCGTAGTTGGCATTTTAGTGGCTCCTGCCTGGTCTACGATTGCCGCTGCGATCGAGGTGGAAAGAATCCAAGAAGCCCGGGGGTCTTAGTCACAAATTAAATTCGATGCCCTGAGCCAGCGGCAGTTCATCACTATAATTGATGGTGCAAGTCTGGCGACGCATATAGGCTTTCCAAGCATCCGAACCACTCTCGCGACCGCCACCGGTCTCTTTTTCGCCACCAAAGGCTCCGCCGATCTCTGCGCCAGACGTGCCCACATTGACATTGGCAATGCCACAATCGGATCCGGCATAAGAAAGGAAATTTTCTGCCTCTCGCATGTTCAGTGTAAAAATCGCTGAGGACAACCCCTGCGGTACATTGTTGTGAATGCGCATGGCTTCATCCATACCTTGGTATTTCATGACATAGAGGATGGGGGCAAAAGTCTCATGTTTCACGATCTCCATTTTAGGAGAAGCCTCGATGATGGTGGGACGCACATAGCAGCCCGATTGATAGGGTGGGCCACTCAAGACTTCGTTTCCACAGCGCACTTTTCCTCCCTGATCGATAGCCTTGGCAATGGTGTCAAGGTACCCGTCGACGGCATCCCGATCGATCAGCGGCCCAACGTGGTTGTCTTGATCCAGTGGATCGCCGATTTTGAGTTGAGAAAAGGCATGGGTCAATTTGTCGACCAGAGAGTCGTATTGGCTTTCATGCACGATTAGTCTGCGGGTGGTCGTACAGCGTTGCCCGGCAGTACCAACTGCGCCAAAAACGATCGCCGGGATGGCATGGTTGAGGTCGGCGTTTTCCGTGACAATGATGGCATTATTGCCACCCAGTTCAAGGATTGATTTACCCAGTTTGCGCGCCACTGTCTCGGCTACACTCTTTCCCATTCGTGTCGACCCGGTAGCAGATATTAGTGCGACCGACGGACTGCCAGCGAGTGCCTGTCCAATTTCTCTCCCGCCTACCACAATACTTGAAATGCCTTCTGGTAAATCATTGCTTTTCAATACTTTGCGCATTATATCTTGACAAGCCAATGCAGTGAAGGGAGTCTTCTCTGATGGCTTCCAAATACAGACATTGCCACAGATCCACGCAATTGAAGAATTCCATGCCCAGACTGCAACTGGAAAGTTGAATGCTGAAATGATCCCTACAATGCCTAGGGGATGCCATTGCTCCATCATACGGTGCCCTGGTCGTTCGGAGTGCATCTGCAAGCCGTATAGTTGACGAGAAAGGCCTACGGCAAAGTCGCAGATGTCAATCATCTCCTGGACCTCACCCCATCCTTCCTGTAAACTCTTGCCCATCTCATAGGAGACCAACACTCCTAGATCCTTTTTATGCTTGCGTAGCTCATCACCAAATTGTCTGACGATCTCACCCCTTTGAGGAGCTGGCATGGTACGCCAAGTGAGAAAGGCCTGCTCGGCGGTGGCAATGACTTTTTCTAAATCGTCTATGCTGGCGCACTTCACCTCACCAATCATGGCGTCGTCTACGGGAGAACTGATCGATAATAGGTCTGCACTTCCTTCCCAGGCCTGCAGTCCGCTACTCACTCCCAGATGCGGAGTTGACAATTTGAATGGATCGAGATAATTGCTCATCGTATTTTTCTTTAGGTCACGGGATCAGCATGCTCGTACAAGCTGCCATTTTCTGTCTGCATAAATTTATGGTAGGAGATGTCTTCTTGCTTGATAAAACCCTGTTGTGGCAATTCTTTTGCATCCACCATTTCGACCACAGCGGCTATAGAAGCAGCGGTTGTCCAAGAAATAGCCCTCCAGTCTCTCCCCATAATGTGGATCGGCGAAAACGATTTAAAATACTCATTGCGAAATAGCTTTTCGCCTTGCCAGCCCTCTACGATGGCATAGATATAGACAACATCTTCTTTCACCGGAGGTTTAGCATTCTCAAGGATTTTGGTGAGTTGCACCTTGTCCTCTTTCAGAATAAGTTCTTGAATCAGAAATTTCATCAATTTTCCGTGTCCGGGATACCGAATGCTCTTGTAGTTGAGCGTATCCACTCTGCCCTCGAAGGTTTCGCACATGGTACCAAGGCCTCCAGAGGTGGTAAACGCCTCAAACTCTCGACCTCCGATATTGATGTACTCCAACCCCTCTAGGGAGGTGACCATCTTTCGTTTTCCGTTCTGAATGGCCTCCGCATCATTGATGTACTCATTGATCACACCAGCCGGTGACCAGGTAAATGAGTAGGCCAGGAGTCCATTGGGGTATTTAGGAAGAGCCCCCACACGCAGCTCGATGTCACGCAACTTCGTAAAGTCTTTGGTGAGGTGTGATCCGATAATACCAATAAATCCGGGAGCTAGACCACATTGAGGAGCCATCACGGCGGTGCTGGTCAGACTCAGTTCTCGAATGTAATTTGTGGTTTCGACATCTTCGGTCAGATCAAAATAGTGCACACCATGCGCATGAGCTAGTCTGGCGATATCACGGTTTAGATAGTAGGGTAAGGCCGACACCACCGCATCGTATTCTTTTATTTTCTCCTCCATTGCGACCAGATCCGTCACGTCTGCTTCGAGTACCTCAAAGGGAAGATCGAAATGATAATGGGGCTTCATTCGGTCCAGACCAGTAACCTTAAACTTTTTGCTGAGCAGAAGACCTACCAGTGAGCCAACTTTGCCCATGCCTAAGGTGAGGATGTTTTTCATGAGACAAAGATTACATTTTAGCTGTTCACTTCAAATTTATAACCGACCCCACGAATGGACTTGAAAAATTGAGGTTCGCGGGGATTATCTTCAAAGTATTTGCGAAAAGAGAGGATAAAGTTATCGATCGTGCGGGTGGAGGGGTACACGTCATAGCCCCAGACTGCCTGCAGGATCTCCATGCGTGAGACAACCTCATTTTTGCGTTCGGCAAATAGTTTGAGCAACATCGTTTCCTTTGGTGTCAGGTCTACTTCCCCGGCACGGGTCATCGCTTTGTAGTCGCTGAAATTTACCCAATAGGTGCTCCAGCGAAAGATGGACATTTCGGTTTCGATTTCAGCATTGGTCCGCTTTAATGCAATTTGGACCCTCAGAAGCAATTCTTCCAAATTGAAAGGTTTGACGATGTAGTCGTCCGCGCCCATTTTAAGTCCTGCTATGCGATCAGTGCTGCTATCCCGGGCGGTAAGAAATATGATCGGAGTACGCTGGTTGAGCAGACGAATGCGCTCACACACCTGAAAGCCATCTAGTCCCGGTATCATCACATCAAGTAGAATTAAGTCGAAATGCTGTGCAGCAAACAAGTCGATAGCAGTAAGGCCATTTTCCGTTGTGACCACCTCGTATCCTTCATGGCGCAGATTCA
>CAJQNM010000455.1 GCA_905479665.1 uncultured Saprospiraceae bacterium | reverse complement strand
GATCATGAAAGCTAAAGAAATGATAGGAGGCGGTACAAGTAAGCCGATGAAGGAACTAAGTAAATCAGTAATCCTAACCAAGATATTTAGCTACTTCAAAAATGGAGTACATAATAGCAAGCCGACAAAAGCATATTTAGAAAAGAGGTGTCTGGACTTTACAAAAACAGAAGTTGGCTATAATAGTGGTCAGTTCCATTACAAACTAACTTGCGGTGAAGAAGCAATAAAAGAATATGTAAGATGTGGCTTACTCTTGGAGTTAGGTACAAATAGTCGTTTTGGCAAGCCAGCTTATAAACCGTTTGGAAAACATTGTATTGTCTTCGCTCTGAAGAATAGAAAGGATGAAATAGTAAGTCTGTACTTTAGAAGCACATCAGCAGATAAGAAACAACGTCACTTTTACTTGAAAGGAAGAGAAGGACTATACCCTAAATAACCACCTGCAGAAACTAAGAAACTCAATACTCACAGAAAGCATCATCGATGCTGCGAGCTTGATGGAGCAAGACAAGATCAAAAGTAAATACGAAATCCTCAGCCTGTATGGAACAAACGGCTTAACCGATGAGCACCAAAAAGCAATTAGAAATATTAAAGAGTTAGAAGAAGTAATCTTCTTCCTCAACGGAGATACACCAGGAATAAAAGCAGTAGAAAAATATGCACCGATGCTAAAAGGAATGCTGCCTAAAGTAAAGATTACAAGTGTAGAAGTTCCGGACAATGAGGACGTAAATAGTTTATTGCAAAGCCATAGTGCAGAAGTGTTGAGCCATTTAATCGAGACGAGAAAGGAGTATGAAATTTTATTTTCATATGAAAAATCAGTTGAAAAAGAAAAGGTAGAAATCCCACAAGCTGAGAAGAAAAATACTACAGAGCAAGTAAGCAAATCAAAGGCTTAGACACCTCAAATCCTTACAACCTAAAGTACAACAGCAGCATAGCTAATTACCAAATCAAAGGTTTTAGAATCAGTCAACCAGACAGCTTGAAGATCGCTTTACAAATATCAGTTCAATGAAAACGATAACCTTAAAATTAGATCTGTTGTTAATTCCCGCTGAAAATTGCCCCCCCCTAGAGGTATTTGGTTGCCCACTTCAGACCGACTGCGCTAAAAGTCGGATGCTTGGGTAAAAACAAGAATGATATCAATGGAAGACTGGGTCACCATACGGAACCTAAAGAGCAAAGGCAAGAGTATAAAAGAAATAAGTAGGCTTATGGGCATCAGCCGTAATACAGTACGGTCAGCGATACGACGAGAGCAGCCACCACAGTATAAGCGTAGCGATCAGATCAATGAATCAATCCGCCCCTTTGTCGACTTTATCCAGGAAGCTATCTGGGTGAAGGAGTTACGTGGTTCACGAGTGTTGGCCGACATTCGGTCTAAGGGCTACGGCGGATCACAGAGTGCCTTTTATCGCTATCTAAAAAAGCTGAGGCAAGCTCGTGGGCAAGCAAGTTACAAGCCCTATGAAACCCAGCCAGGTGAACAGGCTCAATTTGATTGGAGCCCCTATACAATTCAACTAGGAGACGAACTTGTCAAGATCTTCATCCACTGTTACCTGCTGGGGTACAGCAGGTATCGATGCTATTGGGTATCGATGTCTGATAAGCAAGGGGCTGTGTTTGAAGCCATGGAGGAAAGTCTGCAGGATATGGGAGGAGTATGTCAACGTCAACAGACTGACAATGCCTCTTGCTTCGTGACCAACGCCTCTAAACATAACTTTGCATGGAACAAAAATTACCTGGCTCTGTGTGGGCACTACGGCATCCAACCTACTCGATCTTTACCGAGACGACCTTGGAGCAAAGGTAAAGTCGAAAACCCCTTTGATTATTTGGAAGATCATTTTATCAAGCATCGTCGCTATGATGATTTTGTAGACTTGGTAGCCAAACTGAAGGATTTTCAAGATGATGTCAATAACAAAATCCACTCTACCACGGGATCGAAGCCCTACGATTTGTTCCAGATAGAGAAACAACACCTTGCGCCCTTACCTGCAAACCGATACATCGGAATTGAAGAAGAGTTACGCAAGGTTTCGTATGACTGTTTGATTTCTTACGGCGGCAGCAAGTACAGCGTGCCTCACTTCTTTGTAGGTAAGCAAGTGTGGATTCGTATTTCTCAGGGAAGATATATTCACATACACTCCTCACGAGGTAAGATCTTAGCCAAGCACGAGGTGAGTCTTCAAAAGGGTAAAGTCATCATGCAGGATCAGCACTACAAGAACCACCAAGCTCAGCGAGGTAATTGGCAGCGACTGGCGCAGTGTTTTGCTGAATTCTTCCCTGAACACAGTGCCTTTACCGATAATCTGAAAATCCAAAAACGAATCGATCCAGCCTATCATCTAACTCGAATTATGGAGCTGACTAAGTACTATGACAAGGCCCTTTTTGAGGCGGCCTTTGGAGCGGCTCACAGAGCCAATTGCTACAGTTATCATTTTATTCAAGCCCTGGTGCAACATGGAGATATCGCTACACCTTCGACGCCCGATGAATTAAAACCCACTTCCAAACATATGCCGGAGCTGGGCAATGTTGATTTAGTCAGAGACCCGGCTCAATACAATCAATGCATAACCAATCATACAAACACAGACGATTATGACAACAAATGACAGTATCGAGACCCATTGCCGAACCCTGCGCTTGCCCTACATACGCGATCATTATCAAACCGAGATTGATGATGCGCTTAAGGCTAAGTTATCTTTCCACGATTTCCTCCTTGCCGTCCTGAGGGCACAAGTAGTTCAACGAGTGGATAATTCCATCAATCGAGCTCTTCACACGGCTGGCTTCTCCAGCATTAAACGGCTGGAAGAATTTGATTTTAGCTTCCAACCTCAGATTGATGAAAAGAAAATCCGTGAGCTTGCCAGCCTTCATTTTCTAGACAAATCGGAAAACATTATCCTTTTAGGACCTCCCGGAGTTGGAAAAACTCACCTGGCCATTGCCATTGGTATTAAAGCTTGCCAAGCATCTAAAAGGGTAGCATTCTACACAGTGCATAAGATCGTCTCTGAGCTATCCATTGCTCACACCACTAAGTCACTGCCTAATCTGCTCAGAAAGATCGCACGCTTGGACCTTCTGATCATCGACGAACTGGGATATATGCAGCTTAACGAGGCTCAGGCAGCTCTCTTTTTTCAGTTGATATCCGCTCGATACGAAAAAGGATCAATCATCATAACATCTAATCAAAATCCTGATCAATGGGGAACGATCTTTAATGACAATATCGTGGCCACCGCTATCATGGATCGACTCTTTCACCACAGTCACCCCTTCGCCATCAATGGCAAAAGCTACCGCATGAAACACTTTGATCAAACTTCAAGCTGAAGCAATGACTACTACAACCAGCATTTTATTTACACTATCGGGAAATGCGATCCGGGAGGGAGTTTCCCTCCCTCACAAGCTCGCAGAGCTTGTACTAAAAATGGCAACTGCATCAGCTGCCATCCTTAACCATCGGTACAAAGGTCACCGGTCGGTCGTTTCCCTCCATCCAAATTATATAATCACCACTGAAAGCACCAATATTTATCAACAAAATCTATGAACAAATCGAACTTTAGTTATCTTTTGGGGGGTCAATTTTGACTGGGAAAAGGGGTCAATTTTCAACGGGAATTAACA
>CAJQNM010000454.1 GCA_905479665.1 uncultured Saprospiraceae bacterium | reverse complement strand
ATATTAATGCATTTTACACCCGGAACTTGAGTTATTAGAATTGTCCTTATTAAAATGTATGCTATGCCTAAACTGTTTTTCTTCCTGATCTTTATACTAAGTGCCGATTCGCTCATAGCAGGTCCGGGAAACATTGCACCGCTGGCCACGACATCGGCTTCGTCGTCCTTAGATAGTGCTCACGATCATCAGTTTGTCACTGATGGAGTGATTGGTATAGAGGAGCAAGGGGAGTGGTCTTGCAAGGGCTCTGGGGTGTTTTGGGGTTACATCGCCTACCCGTGGGTACAACTAGACTGGTCACAATCACATACCATAGATAAGGTGATCGTGTATGATCGTGCGACCCTTGCCGAGCACACTGCGGGCGGTGTCTTGCATTTCAGTGACGGGAGCAAGGTGCAGGTACGTGCCATACCCAATGATGGCAGTGCCAAGCTCATTGAGTTTTCGCCACGCGATGTCGAGTGGGTGCGGTTTGAGGTGATTGACGGCGATGGGTTAGATTTGGGACTTTCAGAGATTGAGGTGTTTGAGACGGCGCGAGAGGGCCTTTCAAAAACGGATCTGGTCAATCCATTTATTGAGACGACCCGTGGGCGATATTTTTATTTCACACCGGGATGTACTCCATTCGGAATGGTGGCAGCAGGCCCCATCACTAGAAACAAAAATCAGTGGGGTGGGGGGTACAATTACAACAGTACCGAGATCTTGGGATTTGGCAATATTCATGGGTGGATGCTTTCTGGCTTGCAGTTTATGCCGACGATGGGCGATATCGATCCCAGGAAATGGGACAAGGGTTGGAAATCTCCTTTTTCGCACGATAGCGAAATTGCACAACCAGGCTATTATCGAGTTTTTCTGGATCGCTACCGCAGTTGGGTTGAGCTCACCTCGAGTCGTCGAGTAAGCATGTATCGGGTCACGCACACCCAGTCTGGTCCTGCCCAATTGCTTTTTAATTTGGGCGGGTACCTAGGCAACTCGACTATGACTGGTGCTGAGTGGCAAAGGATTGAAAATAATCGGATAGAGGGTCATTTTTATTCGGCAGGTAGAATGTGGGGTGGACCGGATCGAATTAAATTATTTTTTGTAATCGAGTTCGATCAGCCTTTTCAGCAAGTTGATGCCTACCTAGACGATAAGATTAATCGAGATGTTTCCGCATTTGCAGCTCCGTACGAATTAAGCCGACGAGATTCGATGACTTACGGGGATATTACCCAGAGTTATTGGGACGCTCCCATATCAGGATTTTATGCTAATTATAATGTAGAGGCAGGCCAAGAACTAAAAGTAAAAATGGCTATTTCCTATACTTCTCAGGAAAACGCCAATACAAACCTAGCCACCGAGTGTGATCACTGGGATTTTGATCAGATGAAGGAAGATAGTCAGCAGGAATGGAACGAGACACTCAGTAAAATAGAAGTGCGGGGTGGTACGGATGCGCAGCAAATTAAGTTTTACACTGATTTATGGCATGGGTTATTGGGACGTCATATCCTCGATGATGTGTCAGGAGCATATCCAGACTATACCCAGGGTGAGCTGGATTGGAAATTTACCAAGGCCTCTCTGAAGGTGAGGGAATTACCTAGGAATGCCGATGGATCAGTGAAATTTCACATGTACAATTCAGATGCTCTTTGGCTCACCCAGTGGAATCTCAATGTCTTGTGGGGATTGGCCTGGCCGTCCGTTCTGGATGATTTTTCGGCTTCGATGGTGCAATATGCCGACAATGGTGGATTGCTGCCACGTGGCCCATGTGCCGGTGGATATTCGTACATCATGACAGGAAATCCAGCGACAAGCATGTTAGCGAGTGCCTACCAGAAGGATATGATGACTAAGACAGATCCTGAACATGCCCTGGAGGTGATGCAGCGCAATCATATGCCAGGTGGAATGATGGGGGATTCGAAAGAGGAATTGCAATTTTATATAGATCAGGGCTGGTGCCCCGGCAATGCTGGTAAGACCTTGGAGTGGGCTTTTCAGGACTATGCACTCGCCCAGATGGCAAAGAAAATGGGAAAGAGCAGCATTAGTGAGGAATTTAGGAGACGCTCGAAAACCTGGAGTAAACTCTATCGACCTGACCAACAATTAATTTTTCCCCAGGATAAGAATGGAAAATGGCTGCACGATGACCCCTTGAGCGGAAGCGGCTGGATTGAGGCCAACGCTTGGCAAGGGACCTGGTCTGTGTCGCACGGCATCAAGGAATTGTCAGAATTAATGGGTGGTACGGATCAACTTTGCTTAAAGCTAAATTATTCCTTTGAGCAAGCTGCCGATGATGACTTTGTTTTTGGGTATGGTGCCGGGTACGTGAGTTATGCCAATCAGCCGGGTTGTTCAAATGCGCATGTATTTAATCATGCAGGCCAGCCTTGGTTGTCGCAGTATTGGGTACGTCGAGTCAATGAGCAAGCCTATGGTGGAATTACTCCTGAATATGGGTATGGAGGTCATGACGAAGATCAGGGCCAAATGGGTGGAGTAAGTGCCCTGATGTCAATGGGACTATTTAGCTTACGTGGCAATACCAGTGTCGATCCCATTTATGAAATCACCAGCCCCGTATTTGACGAAATAATTATTCAACTAGATGCTGAATACTACGAAGGGGATCAATTTATTATTCGCACCCACGACAACAGCGCTGAGAATATGTACATCCAGAAAGCCCAACTCAATAGTGAAAACTGGGATGATGTTTGGTTGCGTCATGCCGATTTTAGGGAGGGTGGATCGCTTGATATTTGGCTGGGTTCTGAGCCCAATAAACAATGGGGTATTGGAAAGCTGCCGGGGGAGTAGTTATCTTACACCATGGATCCGAAATATTCTTTTCAGTACAGTGATAAGATTGCTCTCCCATGGGTGGTCAAGAACCTTAAGCATTTTCTTTTTCCAGATATTTCGAAAAAAGGGGATCGAATCCAGAAGAATTTTCAAGGAGTAATTGCTACGGATGAGAAGAAGCCAGTCGGACT
>CAJQNM010000453.1 GCA_905479665.1 uncultured Saprospiraceae bacterium | reverse complement strand
TTTCAAACTGATAGGCTAGAGGATCACTACCCGGATCAACACCATTGCGGTTATCAAAGGTTGGAGTAGTCCGCAAGAGACCGAGCATCACTCCCGAGGTATTAGAACCATTCTGCGCCCTCAGGCCTCCGGATTTCACATAACTGGCGGAGAGGGTAGCCTTCAGCTTATCTGAAATAGTCGATCCCACTGTCGCTTTGAATGAAGTTCGATTAAACTTGGTATTGGGTATGATCCCAGTTTGATACATATGGCCACCCGATAGGTAGTAGTTTACCGATTCGCTTCCTCCACTCACACTCACATAGTTATTGTTGGTGATGGCGGTTTCAAAAAATTCTCCAGCATTATCGTAAGCATTTGCCACCCGAGAGGTAGCTCGGGGATCGCTCATGTGCACGATGAGTCCGTTGGGATCCCATATAGAAGCTTCGTCGGCGTAGCGAAGATCTGCAATGCGCGGGCCCCAACTAAATCCGGTAAAGGATCCGGTCATCGGACCGGCAAAGGTTGGTACTCCGTTCGCATCCGGATTACCCTGTGCGTAGGTCGTCTGCAGTTCCGGGAGTCTATTGACTTCGTCAAAGGTAATTGATGTACTAATTTTTACTGTGGGTTTACCTCCCGTATTGCTACCTCTTTTGGTGGTCACAACGATTGCTCCGTTAGCGGCTCTGATCCCATAAAGGGCAGTCGCTGCCGGGCCTTTGAGTACAGTCATGGAGGCAATGTCATCCGGATTGAGGTCAATGGCCCGATTAGAATTATTGACCCCACCGGAGCCTAAATCACTGACTGCATCTTCGGGTGAATCTGCAGTGGTGAAGGTGCTGTTATCGATGGGGATACCATCTACCACGAATAAGGGTGCATTGTTGCCAATGATGGTTTTATTGCCCCGGATACGTATTTGGGCAGCCGCTCCGGCCACGCCACCCGAACTCGTGACCTGTACACCGGCGGCTTTTCCAGCTAATGCTGCCACCAGATTGGTTTCTCCTGAATTTTGGACATCATCAGCTTTAACCGATTGAATCGAATAGCCTAGGTTTTTCTTGTTCGCAGTAATACCGATCGCAGTGACCACTACATTTTCCAGGTCTATTGCATTTGTTTCAAGCACAATATTGATAGCCGTTTGGGATCCGACTACTACTTCTTGGCTTTCGAATCCCGTATAGGAGAAGACCAAGATAGATTCTGACGATGGGACGTTAATTTCATAGCTTCCGTCGAGCTCAGTAATCACTCCCGAGCTACTGCCCTTAACCAGAATATTGACTCCGATAAGTAATTCGCCATCATCTCGCGAGGTGACGACTCCCCTCACCGTCTGAGCAGTGATTAAGGAGGACAGAAATAAGAAAACAAATAGGTGCAGAGCTCTCATAGTATATTTTGTCTAATAGATGAACAAATAGGGACTAGTCGAGGCAGTCAATTTAGCTTTTCAAGGCAGAAACGATTTAACAAGTACAGATGTGACCAAAATGCAGTGAATGGTCAGATTAATGATGTAGATGGGATTTCTGGAGGCCGAGAGGGGGGCTGCTTCAGAGCCGGAAATCAATACCTATTCCTTTTCAGAAGTTACTCTAATCACATAGCCCCCTTCTTGCAAAGAAAATTGCCCAGTCTGCAACCCGTCAATCCTACTAGATTGGTCTAGTCCCTGTTCATTAATAATGGCCAACATTTGTGATTGGGATACTGGCAACTTCACATTGGCCTTGGTGCCATTAGGAACCGTTATTTCGTAGGTATAACTCTCTGATGTTATCTTTTTCCAATTGGATATGATTGCTCCATATGGTGAATTATAAGTGCAGTTCACAGATTCAAGTCCTTCAGGTGTGGTAGGTGTAAGAAAGAATTCTTTAAACCCCGGTTGATCAGGATCAGGTCGGATACCAGCTAGCCAACGATAATACCACTCTGAAACCGTCCCAAACATTGGGTGGTTATTCGAGTATGTATTATCACTCTCTTTCCATGTTTCCCATATTGAAGTGGCTCCCTGATCGATCATAAAGCCCCAACCAGGATATGTTGTACTATTCACAATATCAAAAACTGCATTTGGAGATCCGTTCTCAGCAAGTGATTCCAATACATACTTCGTACCAAAAATGCCGGTATTAAAATGTTTTGCTGGACCATTTTCAATGGCCATTAACAGCGAATCCCTTGCAGCAGAAATCTCATCTTTCGGTATAATCCTATGATAGAGTAAAGTTGAAAATAGGGTTTGTCGATTGATCTCCCCCCTGAATGGTTTGTTCCAAAATTCAGCCCTAATCTGGCTTTTTAATTTATCTACTAAGGCTTCATACTTTTTCACATGTACCTCTTCACCCACTACGCCGGCAAAGATCTTCATGATACGAGCACATTGCAAATAATGAGCCGTACCAGTGAGTTGTACCGGAACAGGCTCCAGTGATTCATGGTCACTTAATCCATCATCAATCATTCCTTCAGGATGAATCATGGCTACTTTATCCATCCATTTATTATTTAGCGCATAAAGTTCATTGATGATATCGGTATCATTATAGTAGAGGTATAAGTAATATTGCGTAGTCAAGTAAGCCGATTCCCAGCTAATGCCACAATACTCTATACCCGTAAATGGTGCGGTATCTACAAAGCTTGAATCTTTCATCGCATCGACCCAATCATAGATAGTTTTGCGATAGAAGGATTGCATATCGAAGTTATAAATGAAGACTTCACTTGTCGCATTTAAATCACCTCCATAACCAAATTTCTCCCTGGCAGGGCAATCTGATTGTACACTCACTAAATTGGCCAAAAAAGTCCTTTCTGAAGCATCCTGAATCGAATTCAGTAATTCTGAGGAGCTGGAAAAGCTGTTCTTATTGATAACGTTGGTATGCATAAAGAGTCCCCGGACATCATCTATTTCGGGCTTTTCTTTCAAACCCTTTATCTCCATAAAGCGGTAGGTGTGGTAAGTGAAATCAGGGCTAAACCATTGCGCT
>CAJQNM010000452.1 GCA_905479665.1 uncultured Saprospiraceae bacterium | reverse complement strand
GGATCATTTCAACGCCTCGTGCCAATTGCTCGACGGCGATAAATTCATTCGCACGGTGGGCTTGGGCGATATCGCCGGGGCCACAAATCACGGACTGAAAACCAGCTTCGGCAAACTGTCCGGCTTCGGCTGCGTAGGATACTGTACCTAAATCTGTCCTGCCGGAAAATCTTTGGATGAGTTGAGTGACTTCGGCCTCATTTGAAGTATCGAGGGCAGGTACATCGGGGTGGCTTTCTTGCGTCGCAATCACAAAATCAGGCCAGCGCTTGCGATTCTCCACCTCCAGCGCTCGGCAATATTGATCAAACTCCGCACGGATGTCCGCACCTTTGTCTGCTGGAATAACTCGCACATCCCAATAGAATTCTGCCTTGTCTGAAACTACATTTGGTGCGATACCGCTGCGCTCAAATAACCCGCAGTGAATCGAAGTGTGGGGTGGATCAAACCGCTTATCTACATGACCTGCAGCAATTAATTCGTCCATTTTATTTTCCAGCCAAAGGATAAGTCTTGCCGCTTCACTAATCGCACTGACCTCCTGGCGGATGCGACTGCTGTGCCCTGCCGACCCATTTACCGTGGTGTGGTAGATGACAATCCCCTTTTGCCCCACGATCGGTTGCATCATCGAGGGCTCGCCAATAATGGCGTACTTTGCCTTCTCCGTGTACCTATCCCGAATATCCGCAGCAAGCTCCGGTGCAGCGATGCAGCCAATTTCTTCGTCGTAGGAGAACGCAAAATAAATGGGCCGCTTCAGATCAGTGGCGACCATTTCCGGAAGCACCGCCAGACAGCAAGCCAAGAATCCTTTCATATCGCAAGAACCGCGGCCATACAAATTACCGTCCTGACCATCTGTAAGCACAAAGGGATCGGTGTCCCACGGTTGCCCTTGCACCGGCACCACATCGGTATGCCCAGAGAGAATTATCCCGCCATCCACTGCTGGACCAATTCGGCAATGGATCGATCGTTTGGAGCCATCTTCATTCGGCACATTGGTAAACGCGACTCCATGTTCATCCAAATAGCTTTCTATCCATGCGGCGATTGACAGGTTGCTCTCACCTCCCAACACTGGAAAGGAGACTAGTTTGGTGAGGATTTCTTGTGCTGTCATCTATTTAATATTGGTGCCTACAGGTAAAATTGAAAATATTATTGCCAGGAAATAAAGACTGCAATCATGAGAAAAATCCAGCTCGCAAGCAGCAATATTCCTGTAAATTTCGCAATGTATCGCAGCCAGCGATCAAAGGGTACCCGACACATACTAAGCATTGCGATCAAACCACCCAAAGTCGGATTCATCAAATTTGTCACTCCATCTCCAATCTGAAAAGCCAAGATAGTGGCTTGTCGCGTAAGTCCCACCAAATCACCCACCGGAATCATGACTGGCAATGTGGCAAGTGCCTGACCACTGCCGGAGGGAATCAAAATATTCATTACGCACTGAGAAAGTGACATTAATATAGCAGACGCATAAAGGGGCACCGTCGTAAGAACTTCTGACAGGTGAAAGGCAATCGTATCACTGATCTGCCCCATCTCTAGAATGACTTTGATCGTGGTCGCAAAGCCAACCATAAATGCTCCTGGTGCCACCACCCCAATAGACTTCAAAGTAGTTTCACTGATCTCGGTGGCAGACAGTCTAGCAGCCAGGCCAGACGCTATCGCAATCATCACAAAAATGGCGGCAATTTCCTGTAAATACCAATGAAAATTGAAAATGCCATAGAGCATGACAGCCATCCCCACCAAAAAAATAAATGCAACCAGCCAATTATTGCGCGTCATATCGTACTCGTGAAGACCACGAGACAATTTAAATCCAGTCACATCCAGACCATGCCCAAGCCCCTTACTCGGGTCGGTGTTGATCTTACGGAAATAGCGCACATTGTAAAGCGCCAGAAGAAGCAAGCCCACAAAACAAATCAAGCTTCTCAAGGGTGCTCCCGAAAACATGGGAAGCTCCGCAATTTTGTGTCCCGTACCCACGGTATAGGGATTGATCGGTGACAGTCCAAACCCGACCGTGATTGCGCCGACCGACATGCCTGCCGCCAGCATGAGATCGCCCCCAATCGCAATCGAGAGCATCGCACCAATCGGAACCATCGCAATGTTGTTTTCATATCCTACTGCAACACCTAAGAGACCAAAAACGAATGTCATCACCAAGACGATCAGGTAGCGTCGCTTTAGACCAAGTTTACGTACGATGGTACCCACCGCATTTTCTATCATCTGCGATTTTTGTAAAACTCCAAACATGATCCCGCTTGCAAAGACGACCCAAATGATGTCGGAAGCTGTATCAAATCCCTTTGCCAATGCCACAAACATATCCAGTAAACTCACCGGACTTGACTCTGTATAACTAAAGGTGCCTGGAACTACGCGCTCTCTCCCATCAACCAGGGTACGCTCAAAAACCCCTGCTGGCAGCAGATAGCTCAGCAAGGTCGCCAGCACAATGATGCCAAAGAGCATCGTGACCGGATGAGGAATACGCTCGTACCATTTTCCCTTCACAGGTGGAATGGCAAATGGTGAAGAATCAATATTCTCATACTCCTGTAAGATGTGAAATCTCCGCCACTCTGCAGAGGATAAGCGGGCTCACTATAATTTGGGCTGCCCATTCACCAATTCGGTTTTTTAAGTAAAACTCACAGATTCAATTATTTCGATTCTATTTCCCAATTCCAATTTTTTGCCTACTTCCGATTCCGGAATATAAACATTGATGGCTAAGAAGTAGGCAGATCTGCCGTATTGCAGCAGAGTACTTCCGTTCGGCATACTGCTGTCTCGACTTTCTATCATGTGCTTCACGAAACTCCGGTCCATTGCTCCAGTCTCCGGATCCTGGGGAGGGACGTTGCAGCGCGCTCTGGGACTGATGCCGATCATCTCTACGTCACCCATTCTGAAACGCATGCCAATGCCGGGCTCTTTGTAAAATTTTTCTTCGCCGTACGCTGGTACTCCGGTCAATTCTACATTGGTCCGAAACCGCAAACGCATACTCTCTAAAGAGTGGCGATCTAGGTCACTTCGCAAAGATTGTAAAGAGGCTTCGCTTACGATGGTCAAACTACTTTGCACGGGTATGTCCATAAATTGGCCCTGGTCATTTTGTCTGAGCTTTAACTGAATACCAAAGAAATCGCTCAGATACGAGTCCAAATGAGCATTTCCTTCTCTAAGCTCAAAAGAGGTTTGCGCTCCACCCCGCTTATCCGAAAACCACACCAAGCTACTGGGTAAATTAAATTCGGTTTTTAATTGATTGACCAGACTGGTTCGCTTGCCATTGACGTAGCGTCCATCTTCGCCTACCATAGCAAAGAGGCGGTCATTTTTTAAACTGTGCCTCCCCACTTCTGCAATCTCCACATCAATATGTCCCAGAGATTTGATGGGATAAATCCTCAGTTTCGAAATACTCCCATTTTCCATAATCGAAATTATTTACTACATCCCAAGATAGATTATTGCAATATTCATTACATTATGAATTTTCGCTTACTGTAGACTTATGCCTAATACGGTCACAGCTCTGCTGCCACGCTTTCAGTGATCCACTCTACATCTTATTACCCCTTTTACAAAACATCCGGCAACCTTTCCTAAATTGCCGCGATGAACCAGAGAATCTCTACCACACTGGTCCTGCTCGCTCTATCGTTGACTTTGGCCGGCCAGGATCGTCCCACATGGCCATCAACCCAGATCGAAATGGCTCCGGTGATCGACGGAAATATTATCGATGATGCGGTTTGGCAGACCATACCAGCCATCACTGACCTGCAGCAGCAGCGACCTAATTATGCCCAACCAGTATCAGAACCGACCGAGGTCCGCGTTGCCTACGACGCCAAAAATCTGTATATCTCTGCCGTCTGCTTCGATCAGGAACCAGATAAGTTGGTCGTAAATGACAACCGACGCGACGGATCATTGGAAAACACCGACGCCTTTATCTTTATCATTGATACCTATCATGATCGCCAGAATGGATTTGTTTTTGGCACCAACTCATCTGGCTTGGAATACGATGCACAGGTAGATAATGAGGGTCAAGGCAACTTCAGTGGCAATCGTCAACAACGCGGAGTCATCGGTGGATTTAACCTCAATTGGGATGCCTCCTGGGAAGTACAAACGGATCGCGGTGACTATGGCTGGAGTGCCGAATTCAAAATACCTCTCAAGACCATCCGCTTCCGTTTGGGAGACGATATCACTTGGGGCTTCAATTTTCAGCGCATTATTAGCAAAACCAATGAGGTCGCTTTTTGGAGTCTGGTCCCTCTCACTATCGAGCTTCGGCGCATCTCGCTAGCCGGCACTCTTACCGGTCTCAATCTTAAAAACCCCGGCAACCTTAAATTGATACCCTATGTATTAACCTCGCTTGATAATGACCACACCATGCCACAGGAAAACTATCGAGGCAAACTGGATGCAGGCCTTGATGTTAAGTTTAGTGTCACCCCGAGCATGACCCTAGACCTGACCTACAATACCGATTTTGCTCAGGTTGAGGTCGACGAACAACAAGTCAATTTAGATCGATTTAATTTGTTCTTTCCCGAAAAGAGACCCTTCTTTTTGGAAAATGCCGGTCTATTTTCTGTCGGTGCTCCGGGGGAAATAGATTTATTTTTTAGTCGAAAAATCGGCATCGGTGACGACGGCCAGCAAGTGCCCATCATCGGTGGGGCCAGAGTATCTGGAAAATTAAACAATACCAGCGTCGGTCTTCTGAATATGTATACCGATGAGCTTTCGGAATTTGGCATCGAGCGCAATGCCTTTACCGTAGCACGGGTAAATCATGAGTTTCGCGGCACCCGTTCTTCCCTAGGTGGAGCGTTTATAAATCGTGCAGGACTCGGTGGCCTGGCCGATGATTTCAACAGCACCTTTGCGATTGATGGCAAATATGGTTTTGGCCCCAAAGCACAGATCGAAGGTTTTGTGGCTCGCTCCCAAACCCCGGGCATTGACGAGGGGCAACACGCCTATCAAATTTCGACAGGCTACAATTGGGGTGGATGGCTGCTCAACGCGGGCTATTCTGAAGTGGGCAAAGGATTTAATCCCGAAGTTGGATTTCTATTGCGCGATGACTTTCGCAAGGCCGAAGTGCTCGTCTTCAAAACACTGCGTGCGAGCGAAGAATCGAAGATGCTGGAAAATCGGCCGCATATTTCCTACCGCGGGTATTGGAATTCTGCCGGATTTCAGGAAACTGGTTTCTTACACATCGACAATCACTGGGTCTGGAAGAGTCTCTTCGAAATTCATACCGGTATTAATTTCACCAAGGAAGGAGTCACTAAGGCTTTCGAAATATCTGAAGGGATTGTGGTCCCAGCGGCCACCTACGATCACCTCGAGTCGCAAATCGTGATTATCACCAATCCCTCAAAACCCATTTCCTTCAATAGCCGACACGTCAACGGCGGTTTTTTTGGCGGGAAGCGCTATTCCCAAAGTGGCACCCTGTCCGTACGGTTGGGTGACAAATTTACCTCCGAGTGGCGCTACACTCACAATGATATTCGGCTTGATGCTGGCGATTTTACCACTGACATATTCGGAACACGACTCTCCTACGCATTTACTCCCAGCATTTTCTTACAGAGCCTCATTCAGTACAACAGCGTGAGTGAAACCTTTGCCATCAACGCCCGCTTTGGCTGGCTCCAACAATCCAACACTGGTTTATTTGTAGTCTTCAACCATGGCCGCGTAGATGGCTTACCACAGAGCACGAGCTTTATTGTCAAGTTTTCGAAGTTGTTTGATGTACTCTGATAATTGAGAGTTGATAATGGATAATTAACAATTTAGGGGTGTGCTGGATGCAACAATTAATTTTTAAGCGCGCTTGCAAATCGATACATTCAGGGATTCCCAAGCCCGTGGGAAGCATTGCGCGTGGCAGAATTGGCAAGCCCCTTTCATCTATTCAAAAGACTACCAACGATCTCCAATTTTTGCCTCCTCCATTCTTAGCCTTTCACCTCACCTTCTTCGGGGGCAGATCAAAGGCTTTCGCCTCATGTTCAAAATGCCCGTTGTGACTGCCATCACAAAACGGTTTGTTATTGCTCAATCCACAACGACAGATGCCGACGACCTCCCGTCCCTGTAAATTAT
>CAJQNM010000451.1 GCA_905479665.1 uncultured Saprospiraceae bacterium | reverse complement strand
ACCCGATAGCAGATTTATTAACCCGCATTCGCAACGCGCAAATGGCAGGACATCGCATAGTCGAGATCCCTGCATCACGGTTGAAAAAACGCATCACTGAAATCCTCTACAAGCAAGGATACATACTGAAGTATAAATTTGATGACGACGAAGGCCATCAAGGGGTGATCAAGATTGCCTTAAAGTACTTACCCAACACGAAGGACCCGGTCATACGTAAGATGGGACGGATAAGTAAACCTGGCTTGCGTCAGTTTTCAAAAGTAGATGACCTCCCGCGGATTATCAACGGACTGGGAATCGCCATCGTTTCGACCTCTAAGGGAGTGATGACCGATAAGGATGCACGCAAGCAGAATGTAGGAGGAGAAGTATTGTGCTTCGTTTATTAGAATAGTTTAACTGAAAGCATATGTCTAGGATAGGAAAAAAGATCATTGATGTACCGCAGGGAGTAGAAATCTCAGTGGCCAGTGGCAACCGTGTGACCGTAAAAGGTCCGAAAGGGGAGCTGCTCCAGGAGATCGATCCTGACATGGACATCAAGGTAGAAGATGGTGGACTGAGCATCGCTCGTCCGACAGAGCAGAAAAGACATAAATCTTTGCACGGGCTATACAATGCCCTATTGCAAAATATGGTGACTGGTGTTTCAGAAGGCTACGTGAAAGAGCTTGAGCTCGTTGGCGTCGGCTTTCGTTGCAACAATACCGGAAATCTTTTGGAGCTAGCTCTTGGCTATTCACACCCGGTCTATTTTTATATACCGGATGAGATTAAGGTGGAAACCATTAGTGAGAAAGGAAGCAACCCAACCATAAAATTAGAAGGTGTCGACAAGCAGCTTATCGGACAGATAGCGGCTAAGATTCGAGCATTTAGAAAACCAGAGCCCTACAAAGGCAAAGGGATTCGATTTAAGGGAGAAGAAATCAGAAGGAAAGCTGGTAAAACAGCTGCGAGCTAAATATATAGATAGACAGTCATGGCAGTTACAAAATCTAATCGCCGACGTACGATACGTCATCGGATCCGTAACAAGATCAAAGGCAGCGCAGCGCGTCCTCGACTTTCGATCTATCGTTCCAATAAGGCAATTTATTGCCAGTTGATCGACGATCAAGAAGGCAGGACACTTGCTCAGGCAAACTCAGGAGAGGTGGTCGCAAGTACTAAAGTGGAACAAGCTAAGAAGGTGGGTGAACTGCTCGCTGAAAGGGCTAAGAAAAATCAGGTGAGCTACATTCGTTTTGATCGGGGGGGGTACCTCTATCACGGACGAGTGAAGGCATTGGCGGAAGGTGCACGTGAAAGTGGATTAATATTTTAATAAAGCGATATGGCTAAACAAGGAGAAAGGGTAAAACCGGGAGAAACGGAACTGAAGGACAAGTTGGTGCACCTCAATCGTGTGGCCAAAGTGACCAAGGGTGGACGTACCTTTAGTTTTGCCGCCATCGTTGTCGTAGGCGACGGTCAGGGAAGAGTTGGCTATGGACTGGGCAAAGCTCGAGATGTAGCCGAGTGCATTGGCAAGGCAGTCGATGATGCAAAGAAAAACCTGATTACTATTCCGCTTCATAAGGGTACTATTCCGCATGAGCAAAAAGGAAAGTATGGAGCTGGCAAGGTGCTCATCAAGCCAGCATCAGATGGTACCGGTGTTATTGCAGGTGGAGCGATGCGAGCAGTCCTCGAGGCGGCTGGTGTACACAATGTCTTGGCAAAATCACAGGGATCGTCCAATCCCCACAACGTTGTTAAAGCAACAATGGACGCACTAAAAAAATTGAGAGGTCCTGATACGATCGCAAGAGAGCGAGGCATCACTCTCGAAAAATTGTTTGAAGGATAGGAATAGAGCGCGATGGGAAAAGTAAAGGTAACACAGATACGATCGATTATTGATCAAACCAAACGTCAAAAAGATACCATCAAGGCGCTGGGTCTAGGTAGAATCAATCAGAGTAGGGATCACGAATTGAATCCACAAGTTTCGGGAATGATTCGCAAGGTCGAACACCTCGTTAAGGTGGAAGAGATATAGAAAGCCGATATTATGAAATTGCATACACTAAAGCCGGCAGCCGGCTCGGTCAGGAAGAAAAAGCGCATCGCACGTGGACAAGGCAGTGGTCGCGGTGGTACATCCACACGTGGGCATAAAGGTGCGAAGTCAAGATCTGGCTACAAGTCCAAGCGAGGATTTGAAGGAGGTCAGATGCCTCTGCAAATGCGCCTACCGAAACGTGGGTTTAATTCGCCCAACCGAGTAGAGTTTGCAACCATCAACGTCGATCAACTTGAGATGTTTGCCGAAAAGTATGATACCAAGACCCTAGATATAGAGACATTGGTGGGCAAAGGAATCGTGAAGAAAAAAGATAAGGTAAAGATTTTAGGACGCGGAGAACTAAGCTCATCACTCACAGTCACTGCGCACGCTTTTTCGGCTTCTGCCAAAGAAGCCATTGAAAACAAAGGTGGTTCTGCCACCGTGGTCTAAGACAGCGCATGAAGGGATTTATCGATACACTCCGGAATATTTGGAAAATTAAAGATTTGCGCAATCGCATCTTGTATGCGTTGGGCATGATCGCTATATACCGATTTGGCTCCTATGTAGTATTGCCAGGGGTAAATCCAGAAGTATTGCAAGCTGCGGCCGGTGCTGGTGGTGCCAATGATCTGCTCGATCTGGTCAACATGTTTGCCGGAGGTGCATTCAACCGAGCGGCAGTTTTTGCGCTGGGAATCATGCCCTATATCACTGCTTCGATCATTATTCAATTGCTGGGTTTTGCCGTCCCCTATTTCCAGCGACTCCAGCAGAAAGAAGGGGAAAGCGGTCGGAAAAAAATAACCCAGATCACTCGTCTCCTCACGCTGGCCATTACGCTGGTACAAGGTAGTGCATATCTTACGTATGTGCGTTCTCAAGGGGCGGTAGACCCGTCGATCCCTCCTGGTATATTCTGGTTTGCCAACATAATTATCCTGTCTTCAGGTACCATCTTTGCGATGTGGATTGGTGAACGCATTACCGATCGAGGTATTGGCAATGGTATTTCATTATTGATCATGATTGGCATCATTGCGACCCTACCTGGATCCTTGATCGCAGAATTTCTTGGTCAGCTTTCTGGTGGCAGTCTGATCATCTTTGTGCTTGAGCTCGCTGCACTTTTCTTTGTGACTATGGTCACGGTCTTGGTGATTCAAGGTATACGGAAGATCCCTCTGCAGTTTGCTAAGCGAATGGTCGGGCGAGGCATCAACATGCCTGTATCAGGAGTGCGTGACTATATTCCCGTGAAAGTCGCTGCAGCTGGTGTGATGCCCATCATTTTCGCTCAGGCCATCATGTTTATACCCAGTACGGTAGCTCAGTTTGTGGGGGGTCAGACGGGTGCCGACATTTCAACCAACCAATGGGTACAATCACTGTCAGATCCCTTTGCGGTTCCTTACAACATAATCTACTTCTTCTTGGTTGTCGGCTTTACCTTTGTGTACACTGCGCTTTTGGTCAATCCTCAGCAATATGCAGAGTACCTGAAAAGACAAAATGCCTTCATCCCAGGCGTCAAACCTGGAAAGCCAACAGCCGATTTTATTGACTCGGTAACCTCTCGGGTTACACTTCCAGGATCCATTTTTCTTGGCCTGATCTCAATATTGCCAGCGGTTGTCTACCTGCTCTTTAATGTCAATCAAACGTTTGCTTTCTTCTTTGGGGGCACGTCATTGCTCATTTTGGTGGGAGTGGTACTGGATACCTTGCAGCAGATTGAGAGTCATTTACTCATGCG
>CAJQNM010000450.1 GCA_905479665.1 uncultured Saprospiraceae bacterium | reverse complement strand
GAAGATAATCCAGTTGCGTCGCAGCAGCTGGACCGGGCGGTCTCGTAGGTTCTCGATCTCAATTTGATAGGAAAACAAATACTTATTTTCCAAAGGGTTTGAATGTCTGGGCTGATAGGTAGCCTCGACCGAAATTTTTACGCCATCGGTGATTTGTGTGTTCATTCTTCTTCCTCTGCTCTTGCTTTTATCCCAACAAATTCCTCGACCATGAGTTCTCCTTCTTGCAGTGCTACCTCCAGCAAATCATTGACTAGGATCCGATCAAAACTGTTTTCGTAGGTCATTTCCACGCGCATACGTGCTATGCGTTTGGCAAAACTGGCATCAGATTCGGTCTGACGGTTGCGCAAACGGGTGGTGAGTTCGTGAAAGGATGGGGGTTTGATAAAAATCACTAAGCAATCGTCATCGTAGTGCTGCTTGATGTTTGTTGCACCTCGCACATCAATGTCAAAGATCACATGCTTGCCCAGCGCCTGTAGTCGACTCACTTCCGACTTGAGCGTACCATAAAACTGGTCGGCATAGACCTCTTCCCATTCGATAAAATCACCCTCCGCGATACGCGTTCTAAATTCTGCAGGTGAAAGAAAGTAGTAGTCCACGCCTTCCTTTTCATGTGCCCGACACGCTCGGGTAGTCGCAGAGACCGAAAAAGAGAGATCCTCAAAAACACTCAGGAGGTGTTGTACGATCGTCGTTTTGCCTGCGCCGGAGGGGGCTGTGACTACTATGAGCTTGGAAGAGTTCTGTTGCATAAACCCTTAGAGTACGTTGGCAAGCTGCTCCTTAATTTTTTCCAGCTCATCTTTCATCAGCACCACAATTTTTTGCAGATCAGAAGAGTACGACTTGGCCCCGAGGGTGTTGATCTCTCGCCCCATTTCCTGACTGATGAAACTCAACTTCCGGCCCTTCATATCCCCAGCCTCTTCAAGGACTTCAATAAAATACTCGCAATGCTGTTTGAGCCGCACCTTCTCTTCGGTGATATCGATTTTTTCCATGTAGAAAATCACCTCCTGCTCAAAACGATTCTCGTCGACACTGTCCTTTTTCATGAACTCCTGGAGATTGTTCGACATTTTACTACGAATCATCTCCACGCGTTTTTTCTCATGCGGATCGACCAATTTAAGTTGGCTGGAAATTTCGTTGACGTAGGCGCGTAGGGCATGCTCGATAGATTCGCCCTCATGGCGACGGTGTTGCTGTACTTGCTCCAGCGCTTGCTGCACGACTTTATGAAAAGCGTCTACATCAGCCTTACTGAGACTGCCCTCTTCAGCACTGACAATCTCTGGCATCCGCACGATCGCTTCAAAGAGATTTTCCTGCGTAAGTCCGAGCTCGTCCCTTAGGGCACTAAGCTGTCCATGATAAGACTTGAACAAGGCCTTGTTGATCTTGTAGAGATCTGCGCCATTATTATTTTCATAGACGATCGAGGTTTCAACTTTACCTCTCTGAAGCTGATCTTGAAACACTTTGCGCATCCACATTTCCTGTTCATTCAAATTCGCAGGGAGCTTGAGCCGCAAGTCAATAAACTTGCTGTTGAGCGTCTTAATCTCTACCACAAGATTGAGATTGCCGATCTCGGCAGATGCTCTTCCATAACTGGTCATCGATAATACCATAACTGGGTCTAAAGATAGCCTTTGTCGGCGCTTATCGTCTACAGAGCCCTTACTCCTTGCACAAGAAACTGATAATCAACCTTCTGAATGCAAAAAAGAGTGGCCGTAGTTTTTTTATCTCAAATTAATTGCGACATTTGCCTCGCTTCAAAAAAGCGCTTAATTTCTTTTGTAACTATCTATAAACCAAAGGCTAATGAGAAAAGCGGACCTGGTTAGTTCGATTTCAGAGAAAACGGGAGTTCCCAAGGTTGATGTTCTGGTGACCCTGGAGTATTTCTTTACGGAAGTCAAAAGTTCATTGGCTGAAGGAGAAAACGTTTATATCCGCGGGTTTGGATCCTTTGTGATCAAGCGTCGGGCAAAAAAAATAGGCAGACACATCAAGAAGAATATTGCGATCGAAATTCCTGAGCACTATATACCTTCTTTTAAACCTGCGAAGGTTTTTGTGGATCAGGTGAAGCAAAACGTAAGTGAATTGCCGTACGATGAATCTACTTAATCAGCCTAGTGCATGATAAGGGAGCAGAGAGGAGTAGTACTAGGAGCGAGTTTGTTATTTCTGATTCTTTATTTTGGCTTTGACATTAAGTCGCCCCAACAACAGGAAGAGATCGAGCAGCGTTCGAAAGTGGGACTTGCACTGGATCCTGCCATCTTAATTAAAAATGCCCGAGAAAGCTTGGGTAGCGCACAGTCTTCAGAGCTTGCTGAGATCGAAGTACGATTGCAGCAGTCCTCCGAAGAAGAAAAATTGACATATTTAAAGGAACTCTCTGGTTTCTGGTACCGACAGAAAGAATTCTATCTGGCCGGTACGTTTGCTGAACATGTAGCAGAACAAGTAGATGACGCCGCATCTTGGGGTATCGCTGGCACCACCTTTCTAAGTGGTGTGACGTCTCTTGATGCAGATCGTGCTGCCGCATGCCAAATGAAAGCCGATATGAGCTTGCAAAATGCAATCAGCCTGGAGCCCAACGATGTTTCTCATCAGATCAATCGAGCTTTGGTTTTCGTTCGTAAAGCTCCGGCAAAGAATCCGATGAAAGGCATTCAAATGCTCCTTAAACTAAGTGAGGATCACCCAGAGTCCGTACCAGTAATGGTAAATTTGGCTCAACTTGCCATCGAAACGGGGCAGTTTGAAAAAGCCAGAGTAAGATTAGAAAAAGCGGCCTCTTTGGAACCGGATGACCCCAGAGTTGTTTGCCTTATGACTGAGGTACTCACTCGCATGAACGACAGCAGTCGAGATGACTGGCAAAAGAGATGTAAATTATTAACAGATTAAAGCATTACTAAATGCCTTGCGGTAAAAAAAGAAAGAGACATAAGATCGCCACACACAAGCGAAAAAAGCGTCTACGTAAGAACAGACACAAGAAAAAGAACAGATAATATATTTTTATAATCTGAGTGGTAGCGGGGATTAATCCGAAGTTTTAATTCCCAAAATTTTAGAAAAGAAAATTGCCTGTGTGGGCTTGGGGTTCTGCATCTCACCGTTATAGAACCATCTCCCAACCTATAGCAACGCTAACCTTCCGTATCTTCCCTTGCTAGTGCTCTAGTAGGAACAAATGTGGATAAAGAATTAATCATTAATTCCACTCCTACTGAAGTTGAGATCGCCTTAGCTGAAGACTCTAAACTTGTAGAGCTTCATAGGCAGAAGACCAACTCGAAATTCTCAGTAGGAGATATATTTCTGGGTCGCATCAAGAAATTAATGCCAGGCTTAAATGCGGCCTTTGTAGATATTGGACATGCCAAAGATGCTTTTTTGCATTATACGGATCTGGGGCCCAAGCTCCCATCACTGCTTAAGTTTACAAACCAGGCAGTAAATGGTGAGAGCAAGACCCACGGGCTGGAAGATTTTGATCTAAAGCACGAAATTGTTAAGACCGGAAAAATAGATCAAGTGCTCAATCGGCGCCACTCGATTTTGGTGCAAATACTCAAGGAGCCCATTTCGACCAAAGGCCCACGCCTTAGTTGTGAAATCACACTACCCGGCCGATTCTTGGTTTTGACGCCCTTCTCCAACATCGTGAGCGTTTCTAAGAAGGTGGGTTCTTCCGAAGAACGCAAAAGATTGCAGCGACTCATCGAAAGCATTAAGCCACGAAATTTCGGGGTGATTGTCCGCACGGCAAGTGAAGGCAAAAATGCAGCAACGCTTCACGAAGAGCTGAGGGATCTGGAAGAAAAATGGCAGCGTATCCATAAACAACTCATTCGTGCCAATCCCCCCATGAAATTGCTGAGCGAGCTGGACAAAACATCGAGCTTGCTGCGTGATGTGCTGACCGACGATTTCAACCGCATCATCGTCAATGATGAAGAACTTTTTGGCTCGATACAGAAATACTTAACGGCCAATGTTCCGGAGAAAAGGAAGATTGTCAATCTCCACAAGTCGCGCAGACCACTGTTTGATGTCGAGGGCATAACACGCCAAATAAAGGCTTCTTTTGGGAAGACTTTCACCATGCCCAGTGGTTCGTACATCGTCATTGAGCATACCGAGGCGATGCATGTGGTGGATGTAAACAGTGGCCCGAAGATGTCGCGGCGGCGTCAAGATGAGGCTGTACTGAGTGTAAACATGGAGTCTGCCAAGGAAATAGCAAGGCAGCTGCGGCTTCGAGATATTGGTGGTTTGATTATCATCGACTTTATCGACATGAAGTCGTCTGAGCACAAAAAGCTTTTGGTGCAAAGGATGCGTGAATTCATGCGCACAGATCGAGCTCAACATACGGTACTGCCACTCTCGCGGTTTGGACTGATGCAGATCACTCGACAACGTGTACGTCAAGAGGTGATTATTAACACTTCTGAAGCGTGCCCGACCTGCAATGGCTCAGGAAAGATCAATGCTTCCATTTTGATTCTCGATCTGATCGAACGGGATATGGAGTATGTAGTGAAGAATCGTCCCAATGTCAAGGTGAGTCTGCACGTGCATCCCTACATCCAGGCTTATCTGACTAAGAACTGGCGAAAAGTGCAAAGGCATTGGTATAGTCAGCACCGGAAGTGGGTCAAGATTTATGAGAATAATGATTTTGACATCAACACGTATCGGTTTTACGACGATAAGGAAGATGAAATAAGGCTCAACTAGTACCGAACCACTGAAAGAGTGGCAATAATTTTAACCCATTTTTTCCTCATACTTCGCTGCACGTGGTCATCTCCATTCATGATCAACTGGATCATGATTTCGGTCTTGCGCCCCAAAATCTGTCGATGATATTCCATCCCGCTGTATAGCGCGCGATACCAGGGCTACGTTCCCGCGATGAAAAATTAACTGCAATATTCACAATGGTTCGTGCACTAGCCGACAGATCCATTAATTATCTTTGTTGGCGCTGGCAGCAGCACGTCCTTTCTCGTTGTATTTGGTCATGGTATGATCTGCACCGATGGCGACAAAAGACTTGACCACCTCGCAACAGGCATCGATGATTTTTGGCAAGCACGCTGCTTGTTCCTGCGACCATTTTCCCAGTACATAGTCCACCTGCCCACCTCGCTGGAAATCACGGCCAACACCGATGCGTAAGCGGTTGTACTTTGGCCCCTGCAAATAATTTTGAATGTCCCTGAGGCCATTATGGCCACCATCCTTGCCTTTTTTGGTGAGCTTAAAGGCTCCAAATTCCAACTGAATTTCGTCAACGACGACGAGCAGATTCTCTCGTGGTATGCTCAGCTTTTGCATCCAATGGTGCACCGCTTTTCCGCTGCGATTCATAAATGTCGAGGGTTTCAGGACATACATCTGCCTACCTCGGTGCTTGAGAAGAGCAAGGTCACCCAGAGTCTCATGTTTAAAGGATTCCTGAGCTGATTCGACCAGTTGGTCAGCTACACTAAAACCCACATTGTGCCGGGTCCCCTCATATTCGATACCCATATTTCCCAAACCTACTATCAGATACTTCATCTCGGGGGCAAAGGTATCTCGTTTGGGCTTTAGCCACTGCATAATTCTTGCTAACATTGGCTTTAAGATAAGGTCAAGATTCGATGTGCCTAGTCACAGGACTTAATAATAATCCCAATTTATACATTGGGTTTTCGTCGCGAAAGTCAAAAGACCAATGAAATCAAGGGCTCCACTGTGATTTTGCCTCGCAATCGTAGGCATTCTTACGGTGAGAAGGAAAATTGCGGGACGTCCTTGAGTTCGTAGGTATCAATCATACAAACGAAGATTCACGATAATGGAAAAATACCATGCTACCATAGCGACGCATCACACCAAATGGCGTGATCTCAAAATCAGAACACTTGCGCTAAATTTGCGAAGATCAGGCCTATGCTTCCTATCGAAATTATATTTTCAACGGAAGGAGTAAGGTCAACATTTGCAACAATTGTACCAAAGGTTTATAAACTGTGGGCTAAGGTCGAAAAATGAAAAACCTTAGGAATAAATTGAGGTGAGTTCCCTAATACTTTGATTATCTGGATAATAAGTCGATCTTTATTGTTCGGCTAAATCTAAATAGAAAACTTTTTGATGTTTTTCAAAAGTATATTTCAAGGAAATCTGCAGTTCAGCAATTTGAAGAGTTTCGAAAAGGTGGTTAAAATGTACGACCACCGATTGGAAAATTATTACAAGGGCGACGTCTTGTTTAAGAGCGAGGAGATCTTTCACCTAGACACATTGTCTGTTGATCTCCCCCGTACAGTGATTAATATTAGTGACAAGAATTGGCGCAATTCTGTTGATCTCCTTACCTATGTAGCGCAGTTTGCAGTGGCGGGCAACATTGGTGTCTGGATGACGGAAGAGGGTAAAATCAATAAGTATGCTTGGATCGAACCGGAAGGAGACAAGGCTGTCGTACAAAGCTTCCGACGTGGAGTAGAGCTAGTCGATTTAGGAAAGGAAACGGAGGCAGAAAAGGCATTGACCAAAGCCATCGAGATCTATGACAAGCACGCTCAAGCTTATGAGCGACGCGGATACGTAAATTATGTGCTTAAGAAGTATCATGATGCAGAGCGTGATTTCAGCAAAGCCATCACCCACGAAAAAAGCAACTCTCCCGCCTACTATGGCAGAGGGCGCATAAAAATGAACCGTAAAGATTGGGAAGATGCCATTGCTGATTTCGCCATGGCGATTAAAACCTCTCTCGCTTTGCAAGACATACATTGGGAAAGTCGACGCCTCAAGGCAGATTGCCTGATGAACTTAGAGCGCTACAAAGAAGCAGAATTTGAACTCCGCTTCCTCACTCGCCGAGCCTTTAAGCCAGAAAGTATCAACTACGTGCATCGTAAGGCTGCGTTTTTCAAATATGGATTGGTCCTCATGGAGCTGGGCCAGCATGATGATGCAATGGAGTCTTTCAACCGGGCCTTTGAAATTACAGAGCCCAAAGATGATACCCTGGAGGCAGATCTTCTTTATCATCGTGGAGTAGCACGAAAGGAACTTGGTAAAAATGGGTTCATCGCTGATTGGAATCAAGCATCAAAGCTGGGCAACAAGAAAGCTACTGCGATATTGGCAGCGCCTCGATAGCCCACGATCCCTCCATACCAAGGTCAACTGAGGTTTTACGCTAGCAGCAATAATTCCTCCTTTCCTGAGGTTAAGAATTTTGCTATGCATACGCACTTCATTTTTGGTCTTTTCATGTGGGTCATCCTTGCCGGTTGTTCAACTACAACCCGACCACAGCAACAAAGTGAATCGCCCACAGAACTATATCGCCAAGGCGCCGTTCGGTACCAGGCTGGAGATACGGTTGCAGCGCGAGAAATATTCTTAAAAATCCTGCAAACGGATAGTACCTATGCCGATGCGTACAAGGGACTCAGTGCGATCGCTTTTGATCAGCAAGACTTGAGCAAGAGCGCTAGGCTTTTGCGAAAACACCTGAAATTGCAATCCTCTCCGGAACCCATTATTTGGCATCGATTGGGACTTATCGGTTGGGAGATGAAAAAATATGATCAGGCCATCGAAGGGTTTGAGCGATATCTACAACTAGCACCAAGTGAAAGCAGACTCCGAAAAGAGTCGGAAAAATACCTGCGCGATAGCCGCTATCTCATGGCTCATGAACGACAAGTAGAGAGAAATGATACTCCACTCTCCTCAGAGATCAATACTGCAGCAGCAGAATATTTGCCAGCACTGCCTGCCGATGAGGCGAGTATGATTTTCACACGGCGAGTAAGGGGGCAGGAGGATTTGTATATGGCTCGAAAAGTGGGTAGTCGATGGGAGACCGCCGAGCCCCTCGAAGATCTCAACACATCTGAAAACGAAGGAGCCCATTTTTTATCAGTTGATGGACGCATCCTACTTTTTACGCGCTGTGGGGTTTCAGATGGGTATGGCAGCTGCGATCTCTACTTTACCTCCCGCGACGGAGATACCTGGCAACCACCTCGCAATTTGGGACCACAAGTCAATACGGACGCCTGGGAGTCACAGCCTTGCCTTAGCGCCGATGGGATGAGACTCTTTTTCAGCAGCAATCGAGCCGGAGGCAAAGGGGGAAGAGACATCTGGTTTCTCAATCGAACCAAAGATGGCTGGTCACAGCCGACCAATCTTACTTCGGTAAATACTGGAGGGGATGAGGAATCTCCATTCCTACATCCAGATGGGCATAGTCTCTATTTTATGTCAAACGGTCATCCGGGGCACGGTGGGCATGACTTGTTTTATCGCGATCTGGCTGGCGATCCTGTGGTTGTTAATCTCGGGAGTTCGGTAAATACGTCAGACAATGAGGGCGCGATGAGCATCACCCTTGATGGCAAGACCGGATATTTTGCCCGGACCATCGTTGATGATCGAAAGCGACTCAACATTGACATTTTTGAAACCCCTCTTCCAGAGCGAGTGCGCTCAGTACCTTCTATCTATGTGGAGATGGAAGTCTATGACAAATCGAGTGGAGAGCGACTTGAAACGACAGCCACAATCTATGACCTTAAGCGGGACAGATCTTTTTCATCGTATGCGATCTCGACAGGAGGCCCAAATATGATCACTCTTCCTACAGGAGGCGAGTATGCCCTACGCATCGATAAGGCTGGCTATACATTCTATTCTCAACACATAGATCTTAGGGCACCTACCACAGAGTTAGACCCCATCCGGCTGAAAGTCTGGCTAAGTCCCATTGCCAGCTTGTCCGAAACATCAGAGCCGATTATCTTGCGCAACATTTTTTTTGCGAGTGGATCAGCAGATTTACTGAACACCTCTTTTGCGGAGCTTCAATTCCTGAAAAATAAAATGGAAATAAATTCTGAAATGAAAATTCTGATCCAAGGGCACACCGATGACGTAGGCGCTCCAACGGATAATCTTCAACTCTCCGAAACGCGAGCTAAAGCAGTATATGACTACTTGGTCACTGCGGGTATCGCGGAATCTAGAATGCAATTCAGAGGATATGGAGAACGGAAACCAATTGCTCCAAACACCACGGAGGAAGGACGGCGACAGAATCGTCGCACCGAATTCGTGATTGTAGATAAAATATAATGCCACGAAAAAAAGAGTTGATCGAGGGAGTCCAAATCACTGGGCTGGCAGACAAAGGCAAGGCCGTAGGTAGGGCCGCCGAGGGCTACGTAGTATTTGTATCGGATGTGGTGCCTGGAGATGTGGCCGATGTACGATTGCTACGCAAACGGAAGGGATCGTGGCAAGGAGTGGCTGAACGAATTACCAAGCCCTCTCCCGATCGGGTTGAGCCCCGCTGTGTTCATTTTGGAGAATGTGGTGGATGCAAGTGGCAACATCTCGACTATCAAGCTCAGTTGCAGCAAAAAACAAAGACGATACAAGACAGTTTCGAGCGCATTGCTAAAATACCCGATATCTCGTACCAGCCCATCATGGCGGCCCCAGACACCTACCAGTATCGCAATAAAATCGAATATTCGTTTTCCGCCAAACGATGGCTTACGCAAGAAGAAATCTCGAGCGAGCAGGTATACAATCATCCAGGAGCCCTCGGCCTTCACCCCCCAGGAAACTTTCAAAAAGTTGTCGAATTGGAAAAGTGCTGGCTGCAGGCAGACCTCTCCAATACGATCCGCAATTTTGTCGGTGATTTTGCGCGCACCCACGACTATTCTTTTTTCGATCCGCTGGAGCACACGGGTTATTTGCGCAACATGATCATCCGGAATAGCACGCTGGGAGACTGGATGGTGGTGCTCAGTTTTGCATACGAGGAGGAAGATTTGCGAATAGCCCTTCTGGATGCTATTGTCGAGCGATTTCCGGAAGTTACCTCATTGCACTACGTTATAAATCAGAAAAAAAATGATACACTGTTTGATCAAGATATCAAACTCTATCAAGGCAATCCGCATATTGTAGAGCAGCTCGGCGACCTAAAATTTCAGATTCGACCCAAGTCTTTTTTTCAGACAAACACCCTCCAGGCAACCAGACTCTATGATGCCCTGAAGGCTATGGCCGATATCCGCAAGGAGGATATTGTCTACGATCTCTATTGCGGTTTGGGTAGTATCACGCTCTATCTTGCAGATCAGTGCCAAACAGTGGTCGGCATAGAAGAGGTATCGGATGCGATCATTGATGCTCGACTCAATGCTCAGCTCAATGGCATCGACCATGCTCATTTTTACGCAGGAGATGTTCGACATACGTTGGTAGAAGAAATCGTAAGTCGCCACGGGCAGCCAGACGTGATCATAACCGATCCACCCCGAGGCGGCATGCACGAGCAAGTGGTGCAAAAACTACTAGAGCTGGCTCCGCGACAGATCCTCTATGTAAGTTGCAACCCGGCTACCCAAGCCCGCGACATAGCCCTGCTCAAACATGCCTATGTTATAGATAATATGCAGCCCGTCGACATGTTTCCCCATACGAGCCATATCGAAAATATTGCATCTTTGCGCCGAATTTGAGGCATGAAACGATCCAGTCGCCAAGACTTTACGAAGCTTGAAAAGGAGCTAAAACCCTATCTCAAAATGATGGGTAAAGCCTCCGATGCAATCATTGACGAAGGGGTATCAAACTACCCGGTACTGGTGGTGCATCAACAGGTCGTAGAGCTGGGCATACCAGTCATCAGGCATGAAGAGGTGGCGGGCAACTGGTCGGTAAACGCCAGTACGATGGAGGAATTTGTGATGAAGAAAGTGATCGAGGCAGAAAAAATCGAAGATTTTCAAAGCATCTACAAGGATCCTGTCGAGCAACTTTGCCTATTTGTCTTAAGTGAGTTGGGTGCTCAATTTGTCTTTCTAAAACGATAACCATGAAGGGAATTATTCTTGCTGGTGGCCTTGGTACGCGGCTATATCCATTGACGATGGCGGTGAGCAAGCAGCTTATGCCTGTCTATGACAAGCCGATGATCTACTATCCGCTGTCGACGTTGCTTTCGGCCGGTATCCGAGACGTATTGATTATTTCGACACCATACGATCTACCGCACTTTGCCAAGTTGCTGGGCGATGGATCAGAAATCGGTTGCAACTTTTCGTACGCCGAGCAACCCGAGCCAAAGGGACTAGCGCAGGCTTTCCTTATTGGTGAAGATTTTGTGGGCGGTGATCCCTCAGCACTCATCTTGGGAGACAATATTTTTTACGGCAGCAAGGTGGAAGAACTACTCATGGAGAGTAGTAATCCGGATGGAGGCATTGTCTTTGCCTACCAGGTAGCCGACCCTGAGCGCTACGGAGTGGTGGAGTTTGACGATAACAAGCGTGCGATCTCCATAGA
>CAJQNM010000449.1 GCA_905479665.1 uncultured Saprospiraceae bacterium | reverse complement strand
ATTCTGCTAGATCCACTCTCATTGATCATCTTGGGAATTTATCTTGCCCTAATACTTTGGGAGGCCGCATTTCCAGCAAGAGAATTACCCACCATAAAATTCTGGAAGCTACGAGGACTATCATTCTTCCTCATGTTCTTCTTTGTAGCATCATATCTCCCCATGCTCACCGATCCATTTTTAGCACAATTTCAACTATTCGATCTAAGTCATTGGGGAGTGATTTCAGGATCAATCGTCGGTATCGTAATTTACGAGTTGCTCATATATGCATATCATGTCACAATGCATAGTTCCAATTTCCTCTGGCGCACATTCCACCAGATGCACCATAGTGCCGCACGGCTGGATACTTTTGGTGCGCTTTTCCATAGCCCGCTGGACATGATAGGTTTTACCCTCACGGGGAGTTTAGCACTGGCACTACTGATTGGTATTTCGCCACAGTCCATTACCGTGGTGCTACTGCTGGTGAATTTCACAGCCTTCTTTCAGCACGCCAATATCAAGACACCGCGCTGGATCGGCTACATCATCCAACGTCCTGAGAGTCATTCCTTACATCATGGAAGAGGAATACACAAATACAATTACGCCGACCTTCCGCTGATCGATATGCTATTTGGCACGTTCAAGAATCCGAAGAACTATCAAGAAGAGTCCGGATTTTACGATGGAGCCTCCGCCAGAGTACTTGATATGCTGACGTTTAAGGATGTGTCTAAACCTAAGGGATTGATGAATAATAAGTTTCCGATTTAGACGACGTTATTTTGAATTTAGACAAGGCATAAAAAGTGAGCATAGTGGGGCTACGTGAATTTTTTATAACGCAGTATAAATTGAAAAGAACCCGTATCAATCGCGGAAGCTATTTTTGGGATATGGCGCGGAGATCGATGATCAAACGGAACCAGAAACGACTTTCTCCGCTGTTGCCTCAGATCATCAATTCTAGCGACCAAAATCACTCCGACCCTGGGAAGCAAATACGAAGATAGGGGATCACAAAATCGTGATCCTCTTTTTTCATCGGGCGAATATTGAGCAATGTTTAACTTGGGGCATTCCTTTACGCGCTGCGTGAATTCCCCTTCATGAAAATAGATTTGACTCGCATTGTTATACTCCCTTCTGTGCTTTTGCAAAACGCCATTCGCTCAGTTGTTTTAATCGGTGCAGTATATTGGATGTGACACGGTCATGGATGGACTCCCAAACTCGGTTTATTGAGCTTCTTCTAGACCATGCTTTCTTGCCATAAAAGTTAAAACCCACCATTAGAAAAAGTTGAGACTGCTCTGTTTCCTGTTGGTGTGCAATCGATGAACGTACGTATAAAGTGAATACTCCTATCGGATAACCTCCGCTACTTTTGTACAATAAAAACCGAGCATTATCGGGTTCGGAAGGGCCAGGTGTTTTCTGAAAGCGTATGGCATCCAATTTGAATAAAGGGATAAAAGTTCGGCCCAAAGCGCTCTTTTTGAACCAATTTGGAAAATTGGACCACCCAAGTAGATAAACATAAATATTTTCCAGTCGACCCTTGCTCTTGACGATTTTTGCGAGGTGGTTGGGCCAGCAGGTAGAATCTCCATTCCACTCAAGCAGTTCATCGAAAATGTATTTAGCCGGTGCATTGACACCAATTTTATGAACATTTAATATTTTATACCCTGAGACCTCCGTGCCGAGCCGTTGTAATATGCGGAAGGAATAGTTTTCTCTTTCAGCATTGGACTTAAAACTTATTAAAGTCGGTACTTTGGGCTTATTAAGCATGAAATAATTGATATCGCTCAGAAAGCTGGTACTACTCGAAGGCGGCCTTAGCGCCTTGTTTGTCAATCCATCTGTATCCATTTTTGTGAAAGAAGCTCGTTTAATTTCAAATATACGCTGCTGGGACTCACGTGTAATGGCCCGTTCTAATGCATCCACATAACCTATCATTTCAATAGGAATGAGGTCTTTGATGGATGAATTGCTGCAAATCACATCGTGCTTGCAACTCTCAAATAATACTCTTATTAATATACTCGAGGTTGGGGTGAACGTGGAAGCGATTTTCGCATAAAGTCCGATCGATGAAAATGGAGACTTTACAAATAGTCTTTTTTTCCCTGCAGTTTGCGCTTGCAGCTTAAGCATTTCTGAGTAAGTGACAATATCAGGCCCGCCTATGTCATATGTATTTCCAATGGTTTCTTTACTTTCTAGGCAACCCACGAGGTACTTAATGGTATCTCTGATCGCAATGGGTTGACATTTCGATTTCGCCCAGGAAGGTAAAATATAAAGTAGGCAATGGGATACAAGATGTTTGATAATTTGGTAAGACGAACTACCCGAACCGATGATAACGGCTGCCCTCAAATAGGTCACGGGCGTCTGGCCATCCCTAAGTGATTCTGCAACCGCGTTCCGGCTTCTGAGATGGTCGGAAAGATCGGTATCTTTGTCTCCCAATCCACCCAAATAAATGATCCTTTCCAAATTGTGAGCATCTGCCGCCTTCTGAAAATTACGGGCCACCTCCAAATCAATTTCCTGAAAATCCCCTCGACTATAAAATGAATGGATTAAGTAATACGCCGACTGAATTCCAACTAATGCCTGTGAAAGTTGCTCGTAGTTTTGTGCATCTGAGACAAAAATCTCGACTGAAGGCCATCTTTCTTTGTACTCCGGCTGCATCGACCGAACCATGACTCTCACATCGTAGCCTCTGGCGACAAGCTCCGGTATGAGCTCTCCACCTATATACCCCGTTGCCCCAGTGACCAGAACCTTGTGATTCTTCAGCGGGCGGCTGGGCAAATCGTGGCAGTATCGGTCTAATAAAGCTTCCACTTTTACAATGAATGAGGTTTCTTGCTTTTACCTAAAATAGTCTTTTTCTTACGGAGGAAGCCCATCCTCGCAGATGCCGCAATGAGATTTGAAATGACGAGAGAGTGAGCCTTGGACCTCTTTTGGCAAGAAAACTGACGGCACCCCTTACAAAGAACTCCAGCAGCTTAAACTCATCCTCAGCATAACTATGTATCCAAGGAGCCACAAGAGTGCCTTCGAGCAGTGGCACAATTATTAATTATCCATTATCCATTATCCATTATCCATTATCCATTATTCTATTTCCCATCCCTCCTCCCAAACAGCCTCGTGGCAAAAACCGAAGGGGACGAAATGGTCTTATGCACCGGGCAGCGATTGGCAATTTCCACTAGTCTTTCTTTCTGTTTTTCGTCAAGGTCTCCGATGAGTTCGATTTCGCGTTCGAAGCGATCGATGCGCCCATCTTTGTTGTCGGGATTTGCTTGGTCATCGCTGTACACATGGCTTTTTTCATAGCTGAGGTGCACCAGCACTTCTTGCAAATCCCATTTCTTGCGGCGAGCGTACATTTTCAAAGTCATGGCGGTGCATGCTCCTAGGCTGGCATTGAGCAATTCATAGGGAGAGGGCCCAAAATCATTTCCTCCGACGGAGATGGGTTCATCTGCGATTAGCGCATGTTGGTCTGCTTGTATTTCGGTCGTATAGTCATCCCCTTCCAGACGCACTACGACTTGACTATCCGTCTCTAGCTTATCTGCTATGGGAAAATCAATGTAGCGTTTCACCCAACTGGCGATCACATTGCCAGCATAAAAAGCATCTTGGCGATTGGTGAGCATATGGTCGGCCCCATCAAGGGTGACATAGCTTTTCGGATGCTTGGCCAATTTATAGATTTCTGCGGCGTTTTTGATTCCGACAATTCCATCTTGTGGCGAATGCATAACCAGGAGCGCTTTGCCTAAATTCTTAAGGATGGGCACGTGCTCCTGAGCCTGCAAATCATCAAGAAATTGCTTCTTAATCCTAAACCGACGACCCGCGATTTCTACTTGTGCGCAGCCGTTTTTGGAGATTTCCTCAATCTTGTCTCGTAATAAATGACTGACGTGGTCCGGATAGGAAGGTGCTCCAATCGAGACCACTGCCTTTATGCTGTCAATTCTGGCAGCGGCAAAAATTGCCGCGATACCGCCTAGGGAATGCCCAACAATAACGGAAGGAGCCATGTACATTTCGGTCACATATTCGGCAGCTGCCTCCAGGTCTTCCACATTTGAGGAGAAATTTGTTTCCGAAAAATCACCCTCGCTTTCGCCAAGACCGGTAAAGTCAAATCGCAGCACACCAAATCCGTTTAGGGTGAGGGCACGACTGATGTGCTTGGCGGCAATCAGATCCTTACTGCCAGTAAAAACATGGGCGAAAATGACAAAGGGGAAGGGGTGGCGACCTAGGGGTAAATCTACCCGAGCAGAGAGTTGATCTCCCTGGTTGTTCTTAAATGTGACTTTTTGTGAATTAGACATATCAAGGAGTAAGTTTTAGATTATTCGATAGTTAGTGCTATGAAACGGAACATAGCTCCGAGTCCTCGCGGTCTCGAGAGTCGCGGGACCCTAGCTATGAGAGGATTTCGGCCATCAATAGCATTAGATATTTTGGAAACGCAGCACTAGCTTCTGCGCAATATGATTTTCTTGAACTCGAGCAAACCGTGTTCGCCCTGGATGCCGATATGACCAGATAGTTTCTTGATGCTCTCGCCCGATCCGATGAGTTTTCCATTGAGAAAAATTTTGACTGATTCTCCCTCGCAATGTATTTTGAAAGTATTCCACTTTCCGGTTTGCTTGTAGGTCTCTCGAAGCACATCTTCAAAAAACGCCTCCTCAAATGGCGGTGCTCCGTAGGGAATCAAGTGGCCGAGTGGAAATTCGCCAGCCAATGTATCACGGCATTGTACCTGATAGCCTTCTGTAGGCCAGCCGCCTTCGTCGTCCTTGCTGTCAGGCCCCGTACGAATAAAGATGCCAGAATTGGCACCTGGCTCAAGAAATCTAAATTTCATCATGAGGCTATAGTCAGCGTACTCCTCGTCGGAGCGTAACCATCCGGTACCTTTGTTTACTCTCAGAAGGCCATCATGCACTGAAAATTGTCCATCGCTCTCGATCGACCATCCGGTGAGATCCTTGCCATTGAATAGTTTTTCCTTCTGTGCTTGTAAGCAAGGGAGTGTCAGCCCGAATAGTAAGAGTATCAGTATTGTCCTCATTTTCATCGTTTTTGTAAATGTATTGATTTTGAGGGCGATCACCAGATAAACAAGAGATCCTCTCTACGATCCTCATGTATCCAAGATACGAACTATCTCATTTTGATTTCTTGAGCGACATTCACCTAGTTATAGTTAAGCTAGCACAATGTTAAAACGCATTAATCGTTATGAGAACTAATAATTAGTTAGTACTTTTAAGTATGGCAGACTATTATTTGAATCAAAAAGAGGAGGAGATCATGCGCATCCTCTGGCGTCTAAAGCAAGCCTTCGTCAAGGAAATCATCAAGGAGATGCCTGAGCCTAGGCCACCTTACAATACTGTATCGTCCATTGTACGGAAACTGGAAAATGAAGGGGTCGTGGGTTACGAATCGTTCGGAAAAACGCATCGCTATTTTCCCAAATTGAAAATGGCAACCTATCGAAAATGGACGCTCAAGCAAATGATCAATCACTATTTCCCCAATGATCCCAAGACGCTTCTTTCACACTTTATGGAAGAAGAAAACTTAACTCCGCAAGAGGTACAGGACTTTTTGGATAAATTAAATAAATAGCATGGTTACCACATCACTCCTTATCTATTTGGCCAAGGTTGCAATTGCCCAGACTGTTTTTTTTACGCTCTATTTCCTCCTCTTTAGAAAACTCAAATTTTTCCAAGGCAATCGATTTTATTTGCTTTATTCCACGCTGCTCGCTTTTGCTATTCCGTTCATTTCCTTTCAGGCAGACCTGACGCAGGCAGTAGCAGAATTGCCAGTCGTAGAAATTCCAGTTATGACGGTTCGTAGTCAGATCAATCAGCTGGAGCTATTGGCACAGCCTGAAGAAAGCATGTATGGGGAGGAAGTTGAAAAAGTAGTCGCTATTAGTGGCGCTGATTTCAGATCGGAGCCAAAGAATGCAGGAGGGTGGAAATGGGGTGTGATGTTTTGTTATTTGTATGGCGCAGGTGTCTTGATTTCGCTGTTTTTTTTCCTTGGCAGATTGCTTGCTCTCCGCAAGATCTACCGAAGTAGTCAGTTAGGTGAAGTGGGAGGGAGGCGAGTTCATCTCAACAGCAATACCACCACCTCTTCGTTCTTTCACATCATCTTTTGGAACCCATATGAAGTGAATGAAGGAAATGAAGAGTCCATTCTGGCTCATGAGCTGGTGCATTGTCGGCAG
>CAJQNM010000448.1 GCA_905479665.1 uncultured Saprospiraceae bacterium | reverse complement strand
GATTTTGGATACCATCTTATCCAACTGTTGGAGCGGCGGGGCAACATGATTCACGCCCGACATATTCTGATCCGCCCAGAGATTACTGAAACAGATTTGGCGATGGCGGAAGCGAAGTTGGATTCGATTCGAAAGGTGATCTTGAGCGATACGTTAGATTTTACCGTGGCTGTCAAGCGATTTAGTGACGAAAACGAGCAGAGCTACAACAATGGTGGCCGTATGATCAATAATCGATCAGGAGACACATTCTTCGAGACATCTGAACTTGATCCCGACATATTTTTTACGATTGATACCATGGAGGTGGGCGAGCTTTCTTCTCCTTTTAAGTTTACCAACCCTCAGGGGGAAAGTGCCTATCGGATTGTGCAGTTGCAATCTCGTACGGATCCCCACCGGGCCAATCTGACCCAAGATTACACCAAGATTAAGCAGGCAGCGATTGAGCAGCAAAAGTCGACGTATATGAACGAATGGCTGGAAGAGAAGATCCAATCGACCTTTGTAAAGATCGACCCGATGATGCGCAATAAATGCCCCATGCTGGACCGATGGGGTGCGGGGATGGAATCGGTGAGTCGGGAGTAATGGAATTTGGACTAAAACCCCAAAAGACCGCGGAGAGGTCATATTCTACTAGAAAATAATTTCGGAACGTCATCGCTGAAATAGGCGATCTAACCGTGGTGATTAATCTTTGATTTCTGACCACAAGGACAGCAAAATTCTACTATCCTCCTTCCGTACCCTCCTGCGTCTTTAGCTTCTGAGCAGCCTTTTGGACGTCCTCCGTTGCCTTCTCCAGTTCCTCCACCTTTTGTTTGCGTTTTCGGCTGCGACGCGTCTTCTTTTTTTCTTCCTCTTCTTGTGGAATCGCTGCGACCCCGCTAGCAGGGATGGGCTTTTCATCAAAAATAATCTTACGCCCATCGACGCCCACGTAGATCGTCTCCCCGGCTTCAAAAGCTCCGCTAAGCACCCGTTTAGACAATTCATTGACCAGCTCCTTCTGAATAACTCGCTTGAGTGGCCGCGCTCCGAATTGCGGATCATAACCCAACTCTGCGATCAGGTCATACGCGTCGGCATTCAGCTCAATGCCAAGATCCTGGCGGGCGAGATTTTTCTTCACCCCCTTGAGGACCAGGCGAGAGATTTTCTTGATCTCTTCGCGGGTGAGGGGTAAGAACATGATCTTTTCATCAATCCGATTGAGAAATTCCGGACGCAGTTCCTGCTTGAGAATTTCAAAAACCTCCTCTTTAGTCGTCTCCAGGATGTCTTCGCGATGCTCATCACCGACATTTTCCAGATCTTCAAAATTTTCCAGAATGGTGGGAGCTCCCATGTTGGACGTCATGATGATGATGGTATTCTTAAAATTGGCCTCACGGCCTCGATTGTCCGTGAGTCGACCATCATCGAGCACTTGCAATAAGATGTTGAAGGTGTCTGGGTGCGCTTTCTCTATTTCATCGAGCAGTACGATGCTATAAGGGCGACGTCGTACAGCTTCAGTGAGCTGGCCACCTTCGTCATAGCCAACGTAGCCCGGAGGAGCACCGACCAGGCGTGATACGGAGTGTCGCTCCTGATACTCACTCATATCGATCCGGGTGATCGCCTTCTCATCGTCAAAAAGCACCTCTGCCAGCGTCTTGGCCAGTTCTGTTTTGCCCACACCCGTGGGTCCGAGAAAAATGAACGATCCGATGGGTCGCTTAGGATCTTGTAGTCCTGCACGGCTGCGTCGTACGGCATCAGAAACGGCACGAACCGCCTCATGCTGGCCAATAAGCCGCTCACCGATCACCTCTTCGAGGTTGAGCAGCTTGTCTTTTTCGCTTTGCAACATCTTCTGAACGGGGATTCCAGTCCAGCGTGATACTACTTCGGCAATGTCATTGGCGGTGACTTCTTCGTTGGTAAAGCGTTTGTCATCCGGTAGATTTTCCAGCTCTTGCTCTGCTTCTGTCAGGAGTTTTTCTTGGTCTTTGATCTCGCCGTAGCGCAGCTTTGCTACGATATCGTACTTGCTCTCGCGCTCCGCTTTGGCGGCTTCGATGTCGAGTTCTTCAATTTTTTTCTTGATCGATTGCACTTTGTCGACGATGGCGCGCTCATTTTCCCAGCGAGCTCGCAGTCCATCGAGCGATTCTTTTGCATTGGCAATTTGCTCAGTGATCCCGGTCAGCTTGCCACTGTCTTTTTCACGTTTCAGTGCTTCGCGTTCGATTTCGAGCTGCATGACTTTACGCTCCCATTCGTCGATTTCCTCCGGTACGGAGTCGAGCTCCAGACGCAAGCGAGCCGCGGCCTCATCGATCAGGTCGATGGCTTTGTCCGGTAGCTTGCGTTCGGTGATGTAGCGGTCAGATAGTTCTGCGGCTGCAATCAGTGCCTCGTCAAGGATGTCGATCTTGTGAAAGACCTCATAGCGCTCCTGAATACCGCGCAAGATGGAGATGGTGTCTTCTACCGGAGGCTCATCAATAAATACGGTTTGGAACCTTCGTACCAGCGCTTTATCTTTCTCAAAGTACTTTTGGTACTCGTCGCTGGTCGTGGCGCCAATCGTACGCAGTTCGCCTCGGGCCAGTGCGGGCTTTAAAATATTTGCTGCGTCCATGCCTCCTTGTCCGCCGCCGGCTCCGATCAGCGTGTGAATTTCATCAATAAATAAAATCACTTCTCCAGCAGAGGCTTTTACTTCTTTGATCACCGCTTTGATGCGCTCCTCAAATTCACCTTTGTATTTGGCTCCGGCGACCAACGAGGCAAGATCGAGTACGTAGATACTCTTGGAGCGCAGGTTTTCAGTTACATCCTGTTTGACAATGCGCCAAGCGATGCCCTCGACGATGGCGGTCTTACCTACGCCGGCGTCACCGACTAGTATGGGGTTGTTCTTCTTGCGCCGTGAGAGAATGTGCATGATGCGACGAATCTCTTCGTCTCTACCAATGATTGGGTCGAGTTCACCAGATTCAGCGCGCTCATTGAGGTTTATGGCATACTTCTTCAGCGCATTGTACTCGTTGTCACTTTGCTGATCCGTAATTTTTCGGCCCTTGCGCAGGTCTTCGATGGCCTTGGTCAGTTCTGATTCCTGGGCACCCATCTCCCGCAGAAGTTTGGATCCGCGATCCTTGGTTCCCGTCACGATCCCCAGGAGCATCAGTTCGACGGAGATGAATTCGTCGCCAAAAGACTTCATCTTCTTTTTAGCGCGACTCAGTGCTTTATTTGCATCGGTCGTGAGAAATTGCTTTTCGGAGCCCTCCACTTTCGGATACTTCTTTACCTCTTCTCCAAGCCTAGCTTTCAGTAAAGATGTGTCCAGCCCGATTTTCTTGAGCAAGTATTCTGAGACCTGCTCATCTGTCTGTAAAATGGCAAGCAGCAGATGCGTTGTATCTACTTGTTGCTGTTCGAGACTGCCGGCGATCTGCTGTCCCTTGAAGATGGCCTCTTGGGCTTTGATTGTAAAATTATCGTACGTCATTCACGAACAAAGATACTTGACAGAATCAAATATTCGCTACCTCCCATTGGAAAAAGCGAACAAAGAGCACTCGTAAGCTGTAAGAAAATCAGGTGGTTATGTTCAACAAGGAGAAAGATGAATCCAGTGCGATTATTAACCCAATTTATGCATTAGATTATCTGCTACAAGCCAAAATACCCGCGAACTCAAGGACGTCCTGCAATTTTCCTTCTCACGGTAAGAATGCCTACGATTGCGAGGCAAAATCACAGTGGAGCCCTTGATTTCATTGGTTTTTTGACTTTCTCGACGAAAACCCAATGCATAAATTGGTTTTAAGAATCATTTAACTTGGATAGGGCATTTTCTGCCTTCGGCTAAGTGTTAATATCACACGAAATACAACATCAAATGAAAATCTACAAACTCGTTTTGATCAGCTGTGGCATTTTTTTGATTGGTATCACCTCTGTCAATGCACAGTATTTTGGAAAAAATAAACCGCGCTATACCGACTTTGATTTTCAGGTATTGCAGACGCCGCACTTTGACATGTATCACTACCTTTCTGAGCCGGCAAGTAAGGAGAAGCTCGCTCAGTGGGCAGAAGCCTGGTACGATCTCCATTCATCTATTCTCAAGGATACCTTTGATCAGCGCAATCCACTCATCATTTACAATAACCATGCTGATTTTCAACAAACCAATGCCATCTCGGGAAATGTTGGCCCCTCGACAGGAGGAGTGACAGAGGCCTTTAAAAATAGAGTAGTACAACCGATTGCCATTTCCAATCAAAAGACTTTTCAAGTACTCGGTCATGAATTAGTGCATGCGTTTCAATTTGATCTGTTGCTGAGGGGTAGCGATAGCACAGGGCTCAAGTCACTTGCCAATCTACCGTTATGGATCGTAGAGGGAATGGCGGAATACCTTTCCATTGGTCGCATCGATGCCCATACGGCCATGTGGATGCGCAATGCGGTACTTAATGATGATGTACCAACACTGAAGGAACTGTCGACCAGCCCACGCTACTTCCCTTATCGATACGGACAGGCATTTTGGTCTTTTCTTACGGGCCTCTATGGAGACGAGATCGTAAAACCACTATTTTTGAATACTGCCAAATATGGCATCGAAGCAGCGGTTGCCACAACGTTAGGTATTTCACTAGAAGATCTGTCCGACCTCTGGGTTGATGCGATCAATGATTACTATAAACCCATGCTGAGTGATTTGAAAGACAATCCAGAGGGGCGCAAATTTCTATCTGAGGAAAATTCAGGACGGCTTAATCTTTCTCCTTCGATCAGCCCCAATGGTCGCTACATGGTCTACTTATCAGAGCGCAGTATTTTCACCACTGATCTATTTTTGGCCGATGTGCGTAGCGGCAAAATTATTTCCAAAGTAGAGAGCAAAACCAAGAGTGGAAATATCGACCATCTTGATTTTATGGAGTCTTCGGGTGCATGGTCTCCCAACAGCAAGGAGTTTGCATTTGTAGTGTTTGCCCAAGGAAAAAATAGACTCATAATCAATGAGGCAGAAACAGGCAAGCGCCTTGACAATTTCGAATTAAAGGGTGTACCGGCATTTAATAATCCAACCTGGTCACCTGATGGTAAAACAATTATTGTCAATGGCTTGGTCGAAGGTCAGACCGACCTTTATGCTGTCAACGTGCGCTCCAAGGAAGTGACTCAACTGACCGACAATGAATATGCCGAGCTGCAGCCATCGTATGCCTATAGCGGAGATAAAATTGTTTTTGCAACGGACGAACTAAGTATGCAAACTGGTCGCGTGCATGGTGCCTGGAAACATAATCTGGCCATCATGGATCTTGCCACTCGTGAAGTGGAGCACCTTGATCTATTTCCGGGAGCGAATAATATGAATCCAACTTTTGACGAGAATGAAAATCTTTACTTTCTCTCGGATCGTGATGGCTTTCGCAATGTCTATCGCTATCGTGCAGAGCATGATTCCTTACATCAGCTCACGAATGTGCTGACTGGTGTAAGCGGTATCACGATGTACTCTCCTGCGCTGACCGTTTCAAAGAAGGGGACCACAATGCTATACAGTCATTATTATGGTCGCAACTATGACATTTACAAAGCCCGACCCGAAAGCCTTGAGGCTATTCCTGTCGATCCACATGATGTTTCATACGAGGCCGCACTTCTTCCACCAGGTATGAGCAACGAAGCCGACCTGGTCAATCCCGCCCTATACAGCCTGGACCAAAAAATATTGCTGACTCGTGATCAAGTGCTGGAGGCTAAATACAGATCGAAGTTTAAACTTGATTACGTCAGTGGCGGTGCTGGAATCGGCGTAGGTACCAGTACGACATTTGGTACGAGCACTGGCCTGGTGGGCGGTGTGAGTTTTCTTTTCAGTGATATTTTAGGACACAATAAAATATTCAGTACACTCGCCCTAAATGGTGAAATTCAGGATTTTGGGGGCCAATTTATGTGGGTCAATAGCAAAGGCAAAGTGGGCTATGGTGCTTCTTTTTCGCACATTCCTTTTCGCTTTGGCGGCGCAACGTTTAATGGGATCGACACCGTCCGATTTAGCAATGGGGTGTCGACCCTTGCAGAAAATTGGGAAATTAATGTATCCCGAATATTTCGAGACGATGGTCGCTTTTTTGTTCAGCTGCCATTTTCTTCCACCACACGGCTAGAAGGAGGCGTGGGTTTTTCACGCTATAGTTCCAGCAGCACTCTGTTTGACAATTATTACGACCAATTTGGACGACTTATCGCCCAAGAGCGGGAAAAAGGAGAGCGTCCCTTTGCGGGCTTTAATATGTACAGTCTCAATGCAGCATATGTAGGGGACAATTCTTTTTTTGGACTTACTGCACCCTTGAGTGGCTATCGGTATCGAGTTGGTGTAGATCAATATTTTGGAGAATTTCAATATACCTCCTTATTGATCGACGCACGCAAATATTTTTGGTTTGATAAATTTAATGTGAGTATTCGTGGGTTGCACTATGCCCGCTATGGAGCAGACCAAAGTAATCGTGGGTTAGGATACTTGTACAGCATCGATCCGACACTGGTACGTGGATATAATAATTTTAGTTTGGGGAATACCAATGAGATTTATGGTCTCTCGATTGACCAAATACAGGGGTCGAAGATAGCCGTGGGCAATCTGGAAGTGCGCCTGCCTTTTACGGGTCCCGAGCAATTGGCCTTGATTAAGAGCAAGTTCTTGTTTTCCGATCTCAATTTGTTTTTTGATGCCGGGATGACCTGGTTTGAGAATGATCAATTTGGGGAGAATGCCTCAGGCCGGGATCCAAAATTAGTTTCTAGTGCCGGTGTTTCCATGCGTGTCAATTTATTTGGTGCAATTATTTTAGAACCGTACTACGCCAAACCTTTGATTAAGGATGCGGGCTGGAATTTTGGAATTAATTTTGTGCCTGGCTGGTAGGATGAAATGCCTACTGGCGTCTTCTAAAAATCAAGAGGTCTCCAGTTTGTAACCTACTCCATGTATGTTTGTCAGTCGTATGGATGGATCTCCTGCTAGCTTCTTACGCAATTTAGAAATGTAGGTATCCAGACTTCGTCCTACCAAAACGCCTTGATCTTCCCATACTCTTTTTGAAAGTTCGTTTCGGGTTATGAGCTTATTGGGCTTGAATGCAAATACCTCTAGAATCTCACATTCTTTCTTTGTCAAGTGAATCTCATCATCACCATAAAGGAGCTTGTTTTGATCTGGATAAAACAAAAATCCCCCTACGCCAAAAGAAAGTTCAGGTGATTCTTGTTGAGTCAAAGACGACTTGCGTTTGCCAAGGAAGTAATAAATAGAAGAACAAAGGCACAAAAACACGAGCAGAACCGTAATCCCACTTCGGGTATGGGCATCATTTCTACTCAAAAAATGAATGTCGATTTCATAACAGTCTTTGGGTAAAGTGCGTCCGCTACAAGGTATTACAAGATCTTCCGGCCACTGGTTTATTTGACAACTATAGGCTACCTCATGGTCCTGACATCGGATAATCGCCGCGCGATAATTTGCAAGGACATGTACCTTTTCAAAACTTGACAGCATCATGGCAACCAAATCGTCCGGCTTCAGAGATAAGGTCTTGTCAAAAGTCAACCTAAACCTGGTGTCGGCATATTGCACGATCGGTAATACCAAAGAAGTACTATCGCCATCAGCCATTAACAAATGATGGCCGACCTCTCGAAGGGCAATCTTTACTCCCTCAGAAAAGTCTTCATCACCTGATGTCTTGTCGGTACAACCCCAAAGGAAAAGCAGATAAATACAGCAGACCACACGTACAGAGAAGACACGTTTTTGCACCATGACCGTAAACAAATCAAATTTCAACGGATTTTTACAATTGCACATGTTTGTTTACACTTTTTTGACATTTTTTGCACCCTCCTCGACTTACTTTCATCTGCGGAATACATAACTATTAAAAAGGGTATCACTATGAAAAAAAGTATCATCATTGCAGCACTGACAGTTTTCTTTTTTGGGTCGGTTTCTGCCCAACAGGACGTGATCATCGATATTGAAAGAAGCAGCATAAAGTGGCAAGGCTCACATCTATTCAATTTTGGCAAACACTATGGGACGGTAGAATTGAAGGAAGGTCATTTTTTAAAAGCCGACGGCCAAATTACGCAAGGTCATTTCACTATAGACATGAATACGATTGGGAACACGGAAGGCAATTTCAGTAGTGATCTGGTCGATCATCTCAAGAATGAAGATTTCTTCGACGTCACTCGGTATCCAACCTCCACGATAGAGATTACCAATGTAACCTACGAGGATCCCCAGCAACTGACCCTTACTGCTGATTTGACCATCAAGGGCATGACCCACCCGATCCAATTTCAGGCCAACCAAGATGATGAAAGCAAAGAAATTCATGCACACTTCATCATTGACAGATCTCTTTGGGATATCAAATACGGCTCACGATCAATCGTTGATGTGGCAGACCATGTCATTTCTGATGCTATCGAGTTTGAGGTCACTCTCATTTTCAAATAGCAGAGTGTTCCATGATGGTAGGACCTCTTTACAAAAAGGAGTATGGCAGTACATTTATTCCTTGCGAAGTGCTTCGATGGGA
>CAJQNM010000447.1 GCA_905479665.1 uncultured Saprospiraceae bacterium | reverse complement strand
AGCAAACAAGATGCGCTGTCCATCTGGATGCCAGTCGACCATGCGATCGGCATGAGATTGATAGGTGACTCGAGTGGGTACTCCGCCCATCGTCGGCATCATGTAGACATCGACATTTCCATCGTAACTGGCGTTGTAGCCAATGGATTTTCCATCAGGAGAAAACCTTGGATATGCTTCCTCTCCTGGGGAGTGCGTGACTTGAAATGCCGTGCCTCCGGTTTTGTCCACGACCCAGATGTCGCCTCCGTAGACAAACGTGATGTGCGTGTCCGAAACGTCGAGATAGCGCATCAGTTTGGCGTTGATTTGGGCAGTACTTGAGGGAAAGGAGATGAGAATGGCGAGGGCGATCAGGAAAAACTGTTTCATAAGTTTTAGATTAGGATTGACCAATGTGGGCAATCTATGATATTTCAGGCAAATATCTACCTGTCTGCTTTAGTTTTCGACCAGTGTATGAAGTGAGCAGATGAGCATCAATTGTTAGGTCAAAAAGCCGTCTTGCCCATATGTTGCCTTCTTGCGTCCGCCAAGCTCAGGATTCAAGCTGGGTCTGACTCAGAGGCTCTCATCTATGCGCAACAAAGTAGTAATTGATTTTTTTATAAAATTGATTCACAAAATCTTGCTCTGAAAGGGGTGTATTGTTCTTGAGGTATTTTTCAAGCAAGGAAATTCTCATGCCATGCTCTTTGAAGTAGGCAAATATCTTTTGAGGTGTAGAGTCATAGTGGTTTGACGCACCAAGACCATGCTCGAAAATGACGATCGGTTTAGATTTTTGCATTATATTATTTGCTCCTTCGAGTACAAGCAATTCTCCACCCTCTACATCTATTTTGATAAAATGTATGGGTACATTATCAGGTATTAAGTTATCCAAAGTGTCAGTTTTGACAGTAATGGTCTTGTCTTCCTCATTGGGTCTGTCATAGTCTCTCCTTTTTAAACCGCTATATGATGGATTTGATACGACCAGATTAAATTTACTTTCGCCTTTCGCATTACTTGCAGCGTAATTAAGAAGGGTGATTGATTTTTGATTTAGATATTTTTTGGTCAGATTATAGTATAGCTCTGGGATGGGTTCTATTCCGAAATGGAAGCCACCTGGAGCTTGTTTTATTATCAAATCAAGAATATCTCCCTTATGGCATCCAACATCTATGCAATTTGAATTTTTGTCTAGAGTCTTAATGAGTTTCTTAGTCAGAATATCATATTTATGATTTTTAGAAAGAGGAATAGGGCTCAATTTCAATATTGACTTAATTGTTTCTATCATATGACTCTTGTTAATTGCCTTTATCGGTTTCGTGGTTTGTGGGGGTTGCAGTGATAGCCTAGCCGACCCAATCATCAAATCTTGATAGGTCCATACGGTACAGTTGTCCACCGGCCTCAAAAACCAAATCAGATTTTCCAGCACGCATCGACGAAATATCGAAATCTTTAAATTCTGTAAGACGCTTGGTCTCCTTGGTGTTTACGTTATAGCCATGTACATTCAAGCGGATTTCTTCCCCTTGATCGCTGAGAAAATAGACCATGTCTCCAGACCAGGAGGGTTGACCGTCGTTGGCGATGTTGTCCGTGAACTTATCAATTTTACCTGCGGTCATGTCATACATATAAACATCGGAGGCCAGCCCTCCGCGATAACGCTTGAAGGGATAGTTTTCGGTAATCTTGGTAATGTAGGCCGGGTGATTTCCGTCGTCTGAAAAACTGGCTAGTTCACCATAGGGTATTTTGAGCTTTTCTGGAAGGCCGCCAGTTTTGACCCATATATCGCCTCCGGATACAAATGTGATGTGCGTATCTGAGACATTGAGATAGCGCATTAGTTTGGCGTTGATTTGGGAAGTACTTGAGGGTAAGGAGATGAGGATGGCAAGGGTAATCAGGAATAACTGCTTCATAGGTTTAAGATTGGGATTGACCAATGAGAACAATCTATGATATTTCAAGTAAATATCTGTCGAAGTATAGACGTTTTGGTTTCGTCAACGGTTGGATTCTGTATAAAAAAAGTATCAAGTACCCAACTATTAAGATCCTGTTTCTCGTCTAAAGAAGTATAGATCAAAAATGACCAAGAGGATGCATTATCTTAAGAACATTGAGAATGGGTTTATCTTCCTTTTAGTTTTGATGTTAGGGAGCGCTTGTCATCAGACTGAAATACCCACCTCAGATGGATCCTTGATCGGTGCATGGCAATTAGTTGAACAAAAAGTAAGTATTGGTGGTCCTGCAGAATGGACGAAGGTGAGAAAGGGTAATGTTTATGTCTTTTCTAAAGACGGCAGGTGGGAAAACAGAGGCTTTGAATCATGTGGGCAGGGAACATATGAATTGAAGGGAGATGCATTGAAATTCGAGTTTGGCTGCTCTGATGCACTGGCAGATATGGTCTACGATTGTCAGTTTGAAGGCCGAGAGTTCACCATTTATCCGACCTCTGTACGTTGTGTCGAGGAGTGCCTTTATCGCTATCGTAAGCTTTGAGGAGAAGAAAGATAGATGTAGTGCTAGTAAGGCTTTACGTGGACGTATAATTACGGCATACGACGGACTATCGCCAAGGAAAAAGCACGACTCAATTCACTGCAGTATCAAATGGAACTTCTCACCCCGGTCTCACATACCCCTCACGATACGGGCGCGCCAATAGCTGCTCCGCC
>CAJQNM010000446.1 GCA_905479665.1 uncultured Saprospiraceae bacterium | reverse complement strand
AAAGTCTCTCCATTTGATCCTGTAAATACGACTTGCAGGTCTCCCTCAGCACTTGCATCAGGTGGGGTAAGGTGGAAGGAGATGAGCTCTTCTTCACCACTTACTGCAAGCTGGATTTCGTGCTGGATGGGTTCGGATTTCCATCCGTCAGGCAATTTCAAAGCAACATGACCATTGAGCTCATTTCGGTTGCATTTGACCAAGACATCTACTCTCTTTGATGACTTCGAGCTAAACACAAAGACATCTTCAGAGACTTGCAAATAGACCGGCGGCATGATCTCAAAAGGGCGATAGACTTCCCCTTTTACCGGGTCGTTGCGTTTGTACACAAGCGTTGTTGAATAGGGAATCTCCACATCCTCGAAAGCCAGCACATACTCCATTTGCAAGCCGGGCGAAGGCTGTGGTATACCGATCATCTGCTGGTCTTCCACATTATACATACCTAACGTACCTTTCTTTTTCAGCCAGTAGGGACTGGTGTAGGATTGTGAGGCTGGAATCTTCAACTTCTTTTCAGAGTTAAAACGCACGTTGTTTTCCAGGATAAGGTTTGTGGTGGTATCCATGTTGGCAAACGGAAAGGCAATGTTTTTGAGGGTGACTGACGCATCCGATCGATTGATCGCTTCGACGTAGACCGGTAGTTCAGCTCCTGGTGATGATACATAGTGATCGGCTACGGCCTCGACATAAATTCCGGCACAGTGGCGCAGCAATTCTTCGACTTCCTTCTTTTTCATTGGTACCCAAAATCCATCATCGTCCAATTGGGAAATCATTTGATGCACCTGCAACAGTGCTGGTACGGAAAAGGAAGGATTATTGTGATCAAAGGTGCGATCGATTTCTGCTAGGGCCTGGCCAATTGGCTCGCCACCTGCTATGCGGCTCCATGTTGTATTGATTCCTTCCAGCGCATCATCTTCCGGCATATCCCCCTTGATCAACTCCAGAAATTCGATTTCCGAACCTCTTGCACCCGTTGAGCCAAATCCCTGTGATTTATGCATACTGCGGCTGAGTGAGGCGATCTCGTTATTGGACTTTCCCAATAGTGGATAGTATACACCTACGTCGACTGAGAGTAATTTAGATTTATCCGCTTCTTCAAATTTGGCCCGGCTGCCATAAAACCACCAGCTCGTGTTGAAAAATACGCGTTGGGTACTCCATGGCTCAACATAGCGCAGTTGATCGGGAAAGACGTCGGCAGATCCCGTCTTGTCAAAGGCATCTACCGAGAGCATCGCCGAGCTGGTATGGTGGCCGTGAGTACGTCCTGGTGAACGATGGTCAAATCGGTTTATGATTATGTCGGGACGACTGGATCGGATGGTCCAGACAACATCTGAGAGCACGTCCTCTTCATTCCAGAGCTGTAAGGTCTCATCTGGATGCTTTGAATAGCCAAAGTCATTGGCCCGGGTGAAACGTTGGTGGCCACCGTCAGTTCGGCGGGCTTGCAGGAGCTCTTGAGTGCGGATTGCACCAAGCAGCTCGCGGATTTCGGGACCGACGAGATTTTGCCCGCCATCGCCACGGGTGAGCGATAGATAGGTCGTGTGGGCATGGCGCTCATTGGAGAAGTAAGAGATCATGCGGGTGTTTTCATCGTCCGGATGGGCAGCAACGTAAAGCACTGAGGCAAGAACCTGAAGCTTCTGCAGTTTATGGTAGATCTCGGCAGAGCCGGGTTTCTCTGGAGTTTGAGCGAATGTATTTGAGGTGAGTGAAATACATATTAATGCAAGGATTAATTTTTTCATAGCCGAGGCTTAGATTTATGGCTCGAAAATAGCAAAAACCCACCTCTATTTTTCCCTACATTCGTTAACAGTTTGCTAAGATTCAGTGTAAGAATAGTGCTATGCAGGTGTTTAAATTTGGTGGTTCTGTCATTAATGATGCGGCCTCGGTGCGTGCCCTGGCCGAACTTTTGCGAGGACTCGCTCATGAGGATCTGGCGATTGTCGTTTCGGCCATGGGTAAGACGACCAATGCGCTGGAAGGAGTACTTGAGTCATACCTTACGGCAGATGGTCTTGCAACAGAAAAATTTGCCTCGGTCAAGGGGTATCATCTCGAGATTGCCCGTGAGCTCTTTCCAGAGACTCACCCCATCTGGATTGAGTTGAACGATCTATTGGTCGAAGTAGAGTGGATTCTCGAAGACGAGCTGCATGATGAGAAATCCTATCTCTATGATCAAATAGTTTGTTTGGGAGAATTGCTCGCAAGCCGGATTGTTGCGGCTTTTCTTGTGGATGAGGGACTCCCGGTAAAATGGTACGATGTCAGGGGGCTTTTGATTACGGATGATAGCTACACCAAAGCCTTGGTTAATCTCGAGGTAAGTGCGAAAAGGTGCAAGGAGGCTAGATCTGCCGGGGGCTGGATACTCACGCAGGGTTTTATAGGGGGCACTGTCGATAACAACAGCACCACACTCGGGAGAGAAGGATCTGATTATTCAGCTGCCCTTTTGGCTTATTTTTTCGCTGCACAAGACGTGACTCTCTGGAAAGATGTAAATGGGATCTACACTGGAGATCCGAAGCTGGCAGATCCGGTAGAGCGACTGGAGCAGCTTTCTTATGACGAAGCATTGGCCATTGTAGATGACGGAGCTAAGGTGATTCATCGCGATGCGCTAACATTGTTGCGCGGACAGAAGATACCACTCTATGTGCGGCCCTTTGTTGATCCGACGGATCAGGGTAGTGTGATCGCCTGATTTCGAGTTACCTTCTCCCCTTATTATTTCTCCGCTGCTTATGAAATTCCTGCTTGCGTCTTTGTTTGTCGGCGTTCCATTGTTTTCGCTCGGCAGCAGTCATCGGGCGCTCTGTTTGCGGAAATGGGTGATCCTTAAGTACCTCGATTTTTTGGCCGAGTAGTTTTTCAACGTCACGCACGAATTCGTTTTCTTCCGGCTC
>CAJQNM010000445.1 GCA_905479665.1 uncultured Saprospiraceae bacterium | reverse complement strand
TAAAGGATTTTGTTTATCTCAATCAGACCATCTTTTCCAAAATAGACGATCTGAAATTCTCCACTCCCGAAGGTTTTCAAGTAAATGAATTAAAAGCCAGTGCATTTACGCTGGACAATCAGAAATTGCAACTTTCGGACTTTACTTTGACGACGCCATTTTCTCGACTACAGAATAAACTCGTTTTTAATTATCGTGATATCGGCGACTTTCAGAATTTTGAGGATAAAGTTCTGATCAATGGTCAATTTACCAAGAGCATCGTTGCGGTACGAGATCTGCTTTACTTCTCGACAGATCTCAATGAAAATGAATTTTTTATTCTCAATGGAGGGAAAGAAATCCAACTGGAAGGACGCATCACGGGCACGGTCAATAATCTTCGGACCGAAGATCTAAATCTCACATTGGAAAATCTTGCCACCATCGAAGGTGATGTTGCTATTCGCAATGTGACCCACCCAGGCGAAGAATTAATGAACCTACGCCTCAAAGAGGCGAAGGTAAATATCGAGACCCTGCGCCAGCTCATTCCAAATTTCGATCTACCAGCCAACTACAACAAGCTTGGAGATTTGGTCTTCTCGGGAAATTTTGATGGCTTCTTTGAAGACTTTGTTGCCTTTGGTCATCTGCAGACAGATCTTGGTGAGTTGCGCACGGATTTGCGCATGGCTTTCACCGGTGACCAAGTGCAAAATGCCATGTACACTGGAAGCATCGAACTGATTGATTTTGACCTCGCCCGCTGGTCTGATTCTGAAGACTATGGAAAGGCCACATTTTTTGCCGAAATCTCAGAAGGGCAAGGTCTCGACCTAGATCGGGCTGCCGGAAAGCTCAGCGCAAATCTCAAATCATTTATTTACCGTGGGTATGACTATCAAAATGTTTTGCTCGACGGCGAGCTAAATGCACGATATTTTTCTGGCAATTTAAAATTGGATGAGGAAAATGTATCTCTGGATTTTGATGGATCGATTGACTTTACCGAGGCCAGCCCAAAATTTGATTTTGTCGCAGATGTAGATAAACTTGATCTCTACCGGCTCAACCTGAGTGAAAAACTCGCTGATTTCTCCGGACAAGTGGATTTTGATTTTGTCATGCAAGACCTCTTTAATCTCGATGGTCACATTGTCGGATATGATTTGGCCCTTGCTTACGATTCGGCTAGCTACGCCCTCGAGTACATTGAGGCATACTCAAGCATTGCAGACCCAGAAGAAAAAGCCTTGAGTGTTGACTCAGACGTCCTGGAATTTGACCTCAGCGGAAAATATGAATTGAGCAATATCCATGAGGTATTCAAAAATTTAGTCCACACCAAACACCCGCTTTTGGCAGAGCGTCTCGGCATTCATCCTGCTGATTTTGAATTACCTGCAAACGACCTCAATTTTGCCTTACATCTTAAGAACTCGCATGGGCTGGAAAAACTAATCCATCCTCAGCTCGATACGTTGCAGAACATCAGGGCAGAGGGTTTCTTTTCCAATGACGGAGACCAGCTTTTTCGCTACAACCTTAAGCTTGACGTGCCAGATGCAACCTTGGCTACCAACCAGGTACGCAATCTCCAAGGCCTCTTTGATGGTGAAGATGATCAAAGCACCTGGACGGTGGCAGGAGCAGAACTAAGACTTGGCAAAAAGTATATACGACCATTCGCTTTCGAGTCTTCATTTGATCGAGACAGTTTGTTCTTTTCGGTTCAATCGCAAGATGTGGTTGGAGCGGTCCAGAATATTGACATCGCCGGAGCCTTTTTTCTGGAAGACGATTATTTCGTCATCGATTTTCAACGAGGTACATTTGAGTTTTTAGATGAGCCCTGGGCACTCAATGAAAATAATAATCTATTCGTAGGGGATCGTTACATCAAAGCGGAAAACTTGGTTTTCCTCGCTCCGGACAATAGTTTTTTACGGGTCAATAGTACGGATGGGTCAGGACTCACCGTCGAAGCCGAGAAAATTGATATTTCATTTCTAGATGAGTTGCTGGATTTCAATGACTTTGCCTTTAAGGGTTTTGCAAATTTAGATTTGCGATTTGAAGATCTCTTCAATAACAAGAGCATAAATCTTAATCTGCAAGTCGACTCCGTCTCCATAAATGGAGAAGCACTCGGCGTACTGCAAACCGAAATGCACATGAACTATTTCGGCTCAGCGGCCAAGGTCAATATTGGTCTCATTGGTGACAGTGTCTCGGTCCTGGCCGAGGGTGACTTCTTTGTACCACTTACTCTCGCCGATAGGTCGAAGCCCGTCGATTTTGACATTGACCTGACTGTCGGCAGCTTGCCCCTCTTGGTCGGCGAGTTTTTTATTGGCAACTCCATCTCAAACACCAGTGGATTTCTTAGCGGCAAGGCCCGCTTCTACAGTGAAAATCAAAAAACTGCGATCCTGGGCGATGCATACCTCGATGGTTCCACGACCATCGACTATCTGGGCACGACATATCGGATGCAGAAACAACGCGTTCATCTCACCTCGACACTATTTGATTTTAGCGGTGCAGCCATGCTGGACCAAAGCGGAAACAAGGCTGTTTTCCTCGGAGGATTACCGCATAATTACTTTAAGAAATTTGGACTTGATGTCTCCATCGTCAGTCCTAAATTTACTTTCCTAAACACCAGGAAGGGTGACAATGCATTATTTTATGGTCTTGGGGTAGGCACTGGTGATGTGCGCTTTGCCGGAGACTTCAAGCAGACCGACATCAATACGACTGCTACCACTGGCGCTGGCAGCCAAATATTTATTCCCATCGGCTCGACCTACGCAAGCACCAATGATGATTTCTTCAAATTTACCATCGGTCAAGATACGGTGGCAGTGGTAGATCGATTTGCCGAAATCAGAGGCATTGATTTTGATATGCAGCTAACCATGACCCCCGAAGCAGAAATACAAATCATCTTCGATGAGCAGGCTGGAGAAATAATCAAAGGCAACGGTAGTGGCGATCTCAGCATTGATGTAGACCGAAACGGAGATTTTTCGATGATCGGTGATTATACCATCTTCAATGGTGAATATCTCTTCACATATGGCGGCATTGTCAACAAACCATTCAGGGTACAACGCGGAGGAGAAATCATCTGGAACGGCGACCCCTACAATGCCGATCTGAACATCAGTGCCGTTTACGATGGCCTACGCACCGCTCCCAAAAACCTCATCTTTGAATATCTGAATACAGGTGCCAGCGAGAGAGCATTAGTGGCTGACATCAGTACCGATGTCGATCTCATACTCAAGCTGCAAGGTATTTTGAGCGCTCCAGAAATTGATTTCGAAATTCTTTTTCCAGAAATTGATCCCAGCATCAAAAACCTGGTTGAGAGCAAAATTCGTTTACTTAAAGATGACCCCAGCGAGTTAAACCGCCAGGTGGTCGGCCTTCTTCTACTCAATACATTTTTGCCTCCCAGCAGCAATTTCAATTTTGCTTCAACGACCGTAAATACGATCAGCGAATTAATTACTTCACAACTCTCTAACTATGTGGCTGCCTACCTCACCCAAGGAGTGGAAGATGTAGATTACATTTCGGGCATCGATTTGTATTTCGACTACAATTATTATCGCTCCCTTAATTTGACTCAAGGCAACAATGCAAAATCCGGTAGTGAATTTGCCATCGCCCCTAATATTCGGCTCTTTGAAGAACGTCTTGCCTTCAGTCCTGGAGTGAGCGTTATTGATGGCACTATTTTGCAAGGCTCCTCTTTTATCGGAACTGACCTCCAGTTGGATTATTTTTTGACTGATGATCGCAGACTAAAACTGAGCCTATTCCATCGAGTATTTCCTTCACTCGATGGCAAGCGTAAGAAGCTCGGATTGGGACTCCGTTTTTTCAAAGAATATGATTCATATGGCGACATTTTCCGTCGCAAGAAAAAACGTACCGAAGCACCTGATGACAAGACTGTGGGAAAAAGTAATTAGACAGAGGTTACGTCTTTGCCCAAACACAAAAAGTCCGATAAAATAAATTTCATCGGACTTGAGTGATAAGCATTATTATCGGCTTATGTGATTTCAATTTCCTGCCTTGATGATTCAAACCCTTCCGACTTAGGCAGATTTACAATCAACACTCCATTTTCATATTTAGCGACAATAGCTGATTTATCAATACTTTCATTTAATTTAAATTGTCGAACAAATCCTTGCGGCATGTATTCGTGTCGCTTCCAGGATTCTTGCTCATCCGTTCTATCATTAGCCGATATACTCAATGTTTGATCAAGAACAGCGATGACAAAATCGCTCTTTTCGAAGCCTGGAGCGAATAAGTAAAGCTCAAACTTATCATCCATTTCTCTAACATTTGCCGGAGCGGTGTGAAAGGTAGCTCCAAACTTTCTCTTCCAAGTTCCTTTCCTTGGATGCTCACCACGACCTTCGAAATATTCCGATCTGCGATGGCACATATTTCCATGCGATGCTCTTTTACTATACATAGTATTTAGTTTATTAGATTTTGAAATTATTATTTATGTTACTTTCCTCTCTAGGAGGCTGTTGAATTACTGGCTCGAATTGGCTCGCTAGCTTATTTTGGTTGCAGACGAGCCAAAAAACGCAGAAATAGCCGAGCTATATCGAGTATTTTTTGGTGAAGTATGCGGGCAAAAGAAGCCGCGAACGAATCAGAGTTAGTATTTCAACAGCCTCCTAGGGTGGCTATT
>CAJQNM010000444.1 GCA_905479665.1 uncultured Saprospiraceae bacterium | reverse complement strand
GTCGGACAGCAACCAATGATTCGGCCCGGACAGATTCATTCCTATGGATCTTGGTGCCCACTCAATACAGAAGTGGGCCGGATGTACGGCACATACGAGATGCAAATTGTGGAGACCGGGGCTCCTCTTACTGTGGAGATTCCAACATTTGACTTAATTGCCCCTTTCAAGCACAACTAAGGTACACGCCCGCTCCTATGCTCTGATTTCAGCCGCGTCAAAAAGATTTATTTGCGGTTGGTAAGTGGCCGGATTTTCTAGCTGAAGTAATTTCTTTTTCATTTCCAATCCCAGCGCATATCCCGTCAAATCTCCCTTTTTACCAATCACACGATGACAAGGGATGAGAATCGGTAGCGGATTGCTGCGATTTGCTTGGCCGACCGCCCGGGCTGCTTTCGGCTTATCAAGATACCGAGCAATCTGAGCATAGCTGCGTGTGCGACCGTAGGGGATCGTACAAACTATTTTAAGAACGTCTGCTTGAAATGCTGGCAAGCTGGAATAGTCAATGAGAACATCGAAAGACTTGCGCTGTCCTGCAAAATACTCTTCGAGTTGGGCCACGACTGGTTGCAAAGGCGTGGGGATCTTTTGCGTTGGTAATAGAGCAGCATCTTGTAAAAAAATCAGTGCCGTAAGACCTCGCGAGGTGCCTTCGAGTTGCATATTGCCAAAGGGCGTACTAATCAGACAGGAATCCATCGTTGTCTCAAATATAGAATTATTCTCATGTGAAGAACGCGGAATATAGAGGGCACATCTAAAAACCCTTATTTGGTTGCTAACTTGTTCTTTTTTCCAGCTACTTCGTTGCCAAAATACTCACTTAGCCCTGCTAAACTCCGTTTTTGGTGCCTCGTATCTGAAAAAAATTCCATCGTTGTCACTCCAAATAGAGTTCCTAGAGGTGCCCTAAAGAAAAAACTCTTCCCAACTATAAAGTCGGGAAGAGTTGTGGTACCTCCAGGAATTGAACCAGGGACACATGGATTTTCAGTCCATTGCTCTACCAACTGAGCTAAGGTACCTTGACCTCGCCGAGACGAGGAGCGCAAATTTAATGCTTATTTTGAAGGTTGAATATTATCCTTGTATTTTTTCAAAAATCTAACGAATCTGCATGGCGCTTTCGAAGATGATTGGATTGCCAATAGCTCTTACTTTAGGGGCAATCCTGGCCTATGTTTATGTCTTTGATCATCCAGAATATTCCTCTTGGATCATTGCACCAATTATCTTGCTGGCAGCATTGTATACGTTGCATGGAGAGATCGATCGCCGATGGCGACGTGCACATCCCCGACAAGTACCGCAGGGGTTGCAATTGGCCTGCAATAAGTGGTTTTTAGTGCTGGAGCACTTTTCGCCCGCTCAAAGAGCTGAATTTAATAACCATCTCGATTTCGGGATTGCAGAGCATGAATTCGAACCTCAAGGCTTCGAAACCATCCCACCAGAAGTAAAGGCAGGCATCGCAGCGCAGGTTGCACTACTAAAGACCTTACGTCCAAGTGCGGTGAGGGTTTTGGACGACTACGTCAAAATTATCCTCTATTTACATCCTTTTCCTTCTCCGCAATTTAAGGAGTATCTGCATGCATCTGAGCTCTACATTCCCGATCATGTGGCCATTTTCTGCCTTGATCACATCATTAAGTCACTCCGATCTCCGGCACAGTATTTACGCCCCGTTTTGTATGAATTTTGCAAGGTGATCTTGATGGATAGTGATCTACCCGGTCGCACCTTAACCTCACTAGAACTTGCATCCATCAGTGGTTTTGCCACAGAACAAGTGATTGCGTACATCGGCCTACCGGAAGAGCATATCGATTGGGCTGCGCTCACCTGCAGTTATTTTCTTGATTATCGGGACCGCTTTCAGATTGTGGCTCCTGAACAACATGATAGGATGGTCACTTTTTTCAATCTAGTACCGCGAGTCGCTGCCGACTGAGCAATTGCCCATTTGGGCGCTGCAGGATAATGTGATAGATGCCCGACACATATCCGCTCAGGTCGAGCAGATACCGCTCTGGCTCTATTTCTTTGCGATCAATGATCAACCGTCCTGCTAGATCGACCATGGATAAAAGGATTGCACTGGAATGGGCCACGGAGATCGAGACCGCAGATCCAGCAGGGTTTGGGTACAGTAAGCAGGATGTCATTGGAGGCTCAGCATCCGACATACACCGATTTGAAGGGGGCATAAACGGAGCTTTTTCCCGTGAAAAAACATTCATGTCGCCCTCGTAATCTGACCAGGACCCAAACCCATCGTTGGCCAAAAGAGACCATGCCATAGCACCTGCATACCCATTAATCAAAGCCTTTTCCAGCAATGTCCCAGCCGGTTCTTCCAAAACCCCAAACTCGCCAATCAGTACGGGTTTGTCCAATTGCAACTCTTCTGTCGAGTGTCGGAACGGTGACAGGTTTTCAAATCGCCAACGATAGTAGTGCACCGAATAAAAATCGAGCGTTGCAGTCCCACAGGTGAGCCCAGCTCGCTGAAAAGCCAAATCATGCCAATAGTTCTTCGTCTGAGCAAAGACATCAGTGTTAAATCGCAAGCCAGCCGAACCGACCGTAACTCGATGGGGCGAATGGCGATGTACAGCCTCCGCTATGCGGCCCACAAATTGTTGCATCGCAACGGCTGGTACGGTATGCTTGGTGGTTCCTGCAAATGGGATATCCATGGCCCACTCTGGTTCATTGATGATCTCCCAGGCAAGGATGTTGCATTTATCTTTGGTGTGTTGCAACAGTGGAATAAGGGACTCAGTGATGTACGACTGCTGCATGGCCTCGTCGGTGAGCAGATCGGACAATCGGCCATCGGCCATCTCAAAGGTCCACAATACCGGCAGCACCAGGAGGTCGTGTTCGGCAGCTCGATCGATAAAATCTCCAATATCTGCCAAGAACTGATCGCCCAAGCGCTCAATAGAGCCATTTGATCCCAGTCGCGGAGATTGTCGCCCATCACAGTGAATCCACATGCGTACACAGTTCACCCCACTAGCAGCAACTTTGGCAAACATTCGGTCGTAAAAACTTGGATCATATTGACGATTGTGGCGGCCTCCAAAGTCCTGCCCATAATAGCGCCAAGGTATATTGATGCCCTGGACAAAACCTTCCTCATTTCCAATCTTCAACATTTGAGCAGGTAGTGAGGCATGGCTGAATAACATCATCATGCACAGCAAGAGATAATTCCTACTTCGCCACATCTTCGATTTGCAACTCCTCAGCACACTGTAAATTAGCTATATATACAACGAAAGGACCTGGTGATCGCATTGATCATTACACTTTTGTCCGCTATCAGCATCCAACGGCAAATCCCCCGTACCTTGGCTCCCTTTACTTGAGGCCACCTCTAAAAACTCCTACTTTGGTTGCTAGCTTGTTCTTTTTTCCAGCTACTTCGTTACCAAAATGCTCATTTAGCCCTGCTAAACTCCGCTTTTGGCGCCTCGTATCTGAAAAGAATTACGGCAGGATCATTCCAATCAGAGTTATTAGAGGTGCCCTTGGCTTTCTATATTTCCCTTTATTACCCTATGTTGACATTTTTCTCATGATAAAGCCCAGCAAGAGATGGTAGGAGGCATTGCCCAGATCGTAAATTACTTTGCGCTGACGGACAGTCAGCGCCTCCAATTAATCAACTTGCATGAGATGCATGTCTCCCTGCATGAGCGCCTCAACCTCATCTCGCGAGGAGACATAAGCCACCTCTGGACCAGGCACATCTTGCATAGTCTCACCATTGCAAAATATCTCCCAGGCACCAGAGGGGCTACTTGTCTGGACATTGGGACCGGTGGAGGGTTTCCCGCCCTGCCCCTGGCGATCTTGCTACCTGAGGTTCAGTTTATGGCCATCGATGGTACACAAAAGAAAATCCGTGCAGTACAAGAAATGGTTGAGGCATTGGCCTTGGAGAATGTAACGCTGGAGGCCGTACGGGCAGAAGACCTGACCGGCAGCTATGACTATGTACTGGCCCGAGCGGTGGCTCCTCTGGCCAACTTACTCAAATGGTCAAAGCCCCTTTTGAAGACAGGCGGCAAAGCCATTTTTCTCAAGGGTGGAGATCTGAGTATGGAGATAAAAGCGGTATCGGGCCAGTGGAATATTCGATCACACACCCTCTCCGCGGAATTTTCCGAGCCTTTTTTTGCTGAAAAACACCTGTTGGAAATAAGACTTCAAGGTCGCAAATCACACTAATCCTCCCTTGATCAACAATTTTAGGTGGACTTGCTCTATCTTACGAACTTGATCGCGTTGCAATTAAATAGGGTGTTGGTTGAGCTGTTTGGTCAGCCCATTACGACCTTTCATATCGGTCGTCTGGCGCTATCCTTTCTTATTGCCTTTTGCCTCTACCATATTGTACGCCGTTATC
>CAJQNM010000443.1 GCA_905479665.1 uncultured Saprospiraceae bacterium | reverse complement strand
GCCAAGGGGATACCCCACAGCAGCCCCTGCACCAGTCCTTCGATCGGATGAGATCGCGTACCGTTAAACCAATATAGTCGCTCTGATGAATGATGTATGGCATGCCATCTCCACATAAATTCATTTTCATGCATCCAGCGGTGGTACCAATAGCGAAAAAAATCATTAATTGACAGAAGTAGAAAAACCTGCAGGAGAGGATGAATTGAAGTCGGAAAAATGCCTTGCCCAATAATGGGATTGAGCTCCTGCACAATTACGGCAATAGTGGCAATCCGCAAAGGCTTGTTGATGTAATCGCCCCAGAACTTACCTCCAAAGAAAAGCATGATGTCGGTGGGCGTATCCTTGTCGCCAAGCCACTTTCGGCTGAATGGAAAAAGTCGTTCGAGCGGTGCGAAAATAAAACCCATAATGATAAACATCACGATTGTGCCAATGAAACTCCGTACTGTGAAGCCATTTTCCACCAGCTTAAATCCAACGATCAGGGTCAGCACCATAAAGAGCGGATAGATGGTCACCTGCAAGATCTTGCGCAAAAGGGTACCCTCCAGCTTGTAGCTCAGCGGGTCGATCCACTCCAGAAATAAACTAAAAGGTTTAAGAACAATGTTATGACCGATCCATTCCAGTGGATAGAAAAGTTTCTCTAAAAACTCATACGTGGCCTCCCAGTAAGAATTGAGTTGCGATTTCGCATCCTTGTGGAGTGAGTCGTTCTTCATTGTTCAAATTCTTATCCGATTTCCTAAAATACAAATGAATTGGAGAATAGAACAAAATTCTCATCCGACTTAAAATGACACACTTGCAAGTCTGTGGTTTATTTCGTCCAAGATCACGCAAGTGGAATAGGTGCACGTCTCCTTGTCAAATGATCGTGAAAATGTAAAATGCAGCCTGCGGAAGTACATTCTTGCCAGCAACCCAAATTTTTAGTTATTTTTACGGGAACCTCTAGTCCTATTCTGGACTAGCTATTTCACGATCTCATTCGATTCTATTTGTCTACCTGGACTATTTTTTTGTGTTTTGTCTTACAATGGAGCAATGAGTTTATTGAAGTGCATTCTATTCCTGGTGGTTCCATTTGGTCTCCATGCACATGGCGATCTACATGAGAGAATCCAGGCGATCAACCGGCAAATTAAAACGGCCCGCAAAGATTTCGATCTCTTTCAGCAAAGAGGTGAATTATATCTTCAGCATCGGCAATATCGAAAGGCTCGGGCCGATTTCAATATCTGTTTGAAAAAGGGAGAGCACTCGGCTCGACTGTACTATTGTCAGGCAAAAACCTTTTATCATCTTGGAAAATTTCAGCGCAGCCTGGACTACCTGGAGATGGTCTTTCAAGATCTTCCTAAGGATATCAAATCAATCCGTCTTAGGTCTAAAGTATTGTTGGTGCTCAATGAAAACGAACAGGCAGCTGAATCGCTCGAGCAAGTGCTCGTTCATTCGATCAGAACGACTCCAGAAAATTATTTAGAGGCTTCATCAGCATGGCAAATGGCCGGACTCGATGACCGTGCCATTTCTGTCTTGAAAAAGGGAATCGAATCCTTAGGACCTTTGTCTACGCTGCTAAAGGCCTTGATTGCAATCCATCAACAAAACCAGGATTGGGACAAAATACTTGAAATACAAAATCAGATCATTTCTCAAAGTGCCAGAAAAGAAAACGCACTTTATCAACGAGCCCTCACCCACCATTTCAAAGGAGATACCCCTGCTTCTTTAGCTGATCTGAATGCTGCTCAGAAAGCAATCACCAGCTTGCCTTCTCACAAGCAAAATTCCGTTTCGATTAAAACACTCCAAAACTATATTGATCAATTAATGAAGGAAGTACAGTAAAACATTTAATGGATGACATATTCTTACATAGTATCTATCACGGCATCACTCCTGCTTTTAACTGGCCATTCAATGTATGGCCAAAACACACTAATTAATTATGGGGCCAATTGGCATTATTCTGATCTTGGCTCAGAGCCTGCCTCACAGGGTTCGCTGACATGGAAGGCAACGACCTATGATGACAATCAATGGCTTCAGGGAAATGCACAACTTGGATATGGCGATAATGATGAAGCAACAACAATAAATAATCAGATCATCACGGGCTACTTCCGACATGAATTTCAAGTCAATAACCCTGCTTCCTACGAGAACCTGGATCTTAATTTACTCTACGATGATGGCGCAATCGTCTACCTGAACGGGGTGGAAATATGGCGAGTAAATATGCCAGGGGGGTCTATTTCCTACAGCACTTTTTCCTCCTCCACGAGCTCTGATGACGCTATGGCTATTGTAAACCTGAGCACTTCATTGGTTTCTGGCACCAATGTTTTAGCGGTTGAAGTACATCAGCGGAGTGCAACCAGTTCAGATATTAGCTTTGATTTCAAACTAGTAGGCAACCCTGCCGGATCTGTCAATATTTCTCGCGGGCCCTATCTACAGAAAGCCTCGCCGAGTTCGATGATCGTACGTTGGCGAACCTCCACGGCCACAGAGTCTGTAGTCCACTATGGGACCAGTCAAGGAAGTCTCAATCAGACCGCCTCTGATATGAGCTTAAAGACAGAGCATATCATGGAGGTAAGTAACCTGGCTGCTGACACCAAGTATTTCTACGACATAGCAAATGCCTCCAATGTGCTGTTGAATACGTCAACAGATTTGTTTCT
>CAJQNM010000442.1 GCA_905479665.1 uncultured Saprospiraceae bacterium | reverse complement strand
GCAACTCGGCATGAACATAAGTGCCTTTCTGCGGTATGCTTACAAGCCAGCCTTGTATCAGTAATTCATCATAGCAAGCAACGATGGTCTTTCGATGGAGTCCCACCAATGCTGCCAGAGCTCTGCTACTGGGTAGTCTTGTATTGGGTAGCAGGGCACCGGATTTGATAAGATCTATGATCTGATTGGCCAACTGCAGAAATATGGCTTGTTTGCCAGCTTTGTCTACACGTAAGATGGATTTATATGGGATCACTGGACTACCTAGTATTTTCGATTTGGTCGATCTTGACTATCCACAAAGCTAGTACTTTCGTATTGTAAATAATCGATCATATGTCTACCTACCCAAAGGAAAAACTCAACAAAGTAGTACGAGGTTCTATTCGAGCGAACTATGACAAGGATGAAATAAATAGCATTCTGGATGCTGGATTCATTGGTTTTGTCAGTTACATCTATGAGGGCACTGCTATTAGTATTCCTATGGCATATAGTAGAATCGGAGATAAGATATATCTACATGGATCCTTGAAGAATAGGATGCTGCGTGCCACATTGGATGCTGATCAAATGAGTATGACGGTTATGCACCTGGATGCTTTGGTGCTGGCCAGATCTGGTCTTCATCACTCTGTCAACTATAGATCGGCAATCTTATTTGGAAGTCTGAAGGCCATCGAGGATCGGGATAGGAAAGTCGAGATTCTTGAATCCATCATAAACTTCATGGTACCCGATCGTTGGGATAGTTTGAGGCCCATCAATGAAAAGGAAATCAAGAGTACCCTCGTTATTGAGATGACTATAGAAAGTGCTTCTGCTAAAATTCGAAACGTAGGTGTGCAAGATGAGAAAGAAGACTACAAGACAGATGTATGGGCTGGTTTAGTGCCTTTGACCCAAGTCGTTGGGCAGCCTGTTCGAGATGAGTTATTGCCAGATCATGTCGAGACACCAAAGCATATATTGGATTATGTAACTTAACTTTCGCTAGTAAATAACGCTAGCAAACCAAACCGTGTTTGTCACCATTTTGGAGTGCCTAGATGAAAATACCAGCAACGACTTTCCTCGCAGATCTCTGCAAATCGAGACCTTCTCTTCACTCCATCCTGGGCGGTCAAGGATGCCGCCTGCCTCAGGCAGGTTTTCCTGCACTAGACTAGTTGGCAAGGATATTAGTTGCTTCCAAAGCTGACTTTACGCGCATAGGTCTACGACTAGAATTTGAAAGACAAAAAGATATTTGAAAGAACGGATAGCAGTGTTTCAAGAATCGCGAGTAATCTTGGTGGGAAATCCGCCTTATTCATTTTAGGGCTGGTAAGTTGTAAATCCGAAATGGGCGAAATAGTGTCCGAGCATCTCGAAAAGAATCCAAAATCTTGAATTTTGCTGGGATTCAGCCGTTCTGCGCAATAACGACGGACTAAGGCGAGTTTATTTCGTTCCGGATTTACAGCTTGCTAGCCCGTTAAGAAATGAATAAAGCGGCGGCTTTTGTCAAACATTTTCCGCAAAATGTTTGCCGGTCCGCGACTCTCGAAAGTCGCGAGACTCTTCGGAGCGGAGCCATTTATAATTTACGAAATTCTACTGCCGAAACTTAAGTTATGTAACTTAACTTTCGCTAGTAAATATTAATTGGCTCCGCTCCGGAGAACCAGGCTTGTGAATCCTTCCCGTCATGGAGCGATTCCCAAGCCCAGCGGGATTGGCAAGCGCGACTCTCGAATCTCTCGACCGTTTGACCTCAGGCGCAGCTCTGACGCTGCGATAGTGTAGAAATCTGGTTTCCATCCTTGTCTTTCCCATCTCATTGACCAACACTATTGCTTTTGAGTCAAACACTATCGTTTTTTGCTGAATCCTATTGGTGAACATTTTAACTGCATGTGTGCTGTTTCAGAGCTGATTCATCAAAGTTATTAAGGAGTGATTCCAAATGAATCTATGTTTGAACCGAAGTTTCTCTTAAAAAGAAAACGAATGTTCAAAAGTTATATCAAACTAGCGTACCGAAAAATATTAAATAATAAGGCCATCTCTGCTATCAACATTTTTGGTTTATCCATTGCTATCGGCGTGTGTATTGCAGTCTTTTTGTTTCTTAATAACCACTGGACAATGGATAATTTTCATGAAAATGGAGACCGAATTTTCATGGTGGAATACGAGGTTGAAAAAAACGGTGCAATAGAAACTTGGGGCAGCACGCCCATGCCGCTCGCTGCTGCTTTAGTAAGCGATTTCCCTCAGATAGAACATGCGGTTAGGGTAGAAATGAAGGGGAGTAAGGTGTATCTAGCAGACCATGTTTTTAAGGAGGTGGTCTATTTTGCAGACCCTGACTATTTTGACATGTTTGATTTTCCGCTAGCATCGGGTTCTACTGAGATTTTAAAGCAGCCCGATGGAATTATTCTTAATGCGGCGGTTGCGGAGAAATATTTTCAAGATGAAGACCCTATTGGCAAGGTGTTGACCATTGTTTTTGATAATCAAATTAAGAAAGTATTGACCGTCAAAGGAGTAGCTGCACCTTTTCCAGAAAACACGGGCTTTACATTTGGAATACTTGCCGGCTTTTCGGTTTTGCAAAGCTTCGAGAATGAGAGCTTGGACGATTGGTCTACGTATACAAGAGGTACTTTCGTTCAGCTTCAAAAAGGTGCAGATGTTGCTGTTTTAGCTGAGAATATGAACAAATATGTAACTCTACATAATGCGGCAAATGAATCCATTTCGATCCAATCTTTTGTATTTGATAATTTAGTAAACCCCAATGACAAAGCGTATGAGGTGATTAATCGACCCGCCCGTGCGACCCACCCGATTCTTCTCATCGTATTTACGGCGATAGCCTTTCTAATGATGGCATTATCTTGTTTTAATTATATTAATATTTCATTAGGTTTTGCTGGTAAACGACTGAAGGAAATAGGCGTTCGTAAGGCAATTGGTGGGAACAAAATGCAGTTGGTTTCTCAGTTTATGTCTGAGAATTTAGTGCTTTGTTTGTTGGCGCTTTTGCTCGGTTTGGCAATTGCCCAAACAATATTTATCCCTTTATCTAATGCGGTAATGGCAGTAAAAATTAGCTTGTCGCTAACGGCAAATCCGCAATTATGGGCTTTCCTTTTGGGTTTATTGGCTTTTACGGCAGTTGCTTCGGGCGCTTACCCTGCTTTTTATATTAGTGCTTTTCAACCAGCAGCTATCTTCAAAGGCAGTCAACAGATTATTAAGAAGAACAAGGCCACTCGTTTCTTTTTGGGCCTGCAATTTGTCTTGGCATTTAGTACGGTTATTTTTAGTGTTTTGCAGGTGTTTACAGGAAAATATTTTGAAGCATTAGATTGGGGCTATCAGCCAAATGAGACGATGGTTGTTCGCTTGGAGAATGCCAAACAATATGACCAATTGAAGAATGAACTCAGTCAAAATCCTTACGTTTATCAAATTGGTGGTGCGACTAGCCATATTGGAGAATCCATGTTGAAAAGTCAGATTAGGATTGGAGAAGCAGAAAAGGAAGTATTGGCCTATCAAGTTGGGGCAAATTATTTTGAATCTATGAGATTGCAATTGCGCCTGGGTCGATTTTTTGATGCAGAGCGAATCATGGAAGATGAGACCTCGGTAGTTGTCAATCGGCAGTTTGTAGAAATGGGAAATTGGGTAGATCCAATTAATCAATCCTTTCGGAAGGATGGGCAAACCTACAAGGTCATTGGTGTAGTCGAAAATTTTAAAGTAGCAGGTTTTTCAAGAACCTTACCTGCTGTCTTTTTTCAGGGGGCTAAAGAAGCATATAACTATCTGGCTATTCGTTATGAAAGTGGAGCAAATCAATTTGTAGAAGATTTTGCTAGAAACAGTTGGACTAAATTGTATCCTGATATTCCTTTTAATTATTTTCACCAAAATCTAATTTTTGATAGTTTTTACCAAAGGTATAATAAGGTATCCATGACATTCAGCTACCTGGCTGCATTGGCTTTATTGATTGCTTGTATGGGCTTATTTGGTTTGGCCTCCCAGAACTATGCTCGCTATTTGAAGGAAGCCAGTATACGTAAAGTGTTAGGCGCTACGACGCGGCAAATTCTCTTAATGGGCAATCGATATTTCCTTTGGACGTTACTGATTTCTAGCTTAATAGCTACCATTATGTGCTGGGCGGGTGCGCAATACTCTTTCAAAACTATGGAGGAGTACATTGGTGTTGTAGATATAGGGTTCGCCCCCTATTTAGCTGGGAATTTGTTGGTTTTTGTAACTGCACTTATTGCTATTGGAGGACAATCTTATCAGTTGGCAAGAATTGCTCCTTCGGAAGCTATAAGGAATGAGTGACTATCCAGCTGTCATTCCGAACCCCAAAATCCGTATATTTCTGAGATGTTGGTAATCTGCTAGAAACGGATGGATGCCCTATGCGAATCTTGAGAAATCAAAAATAGATTTGAACGCGAGCTTTGAACAAGTCAGAAAGATAATTGATAGCCATTCGAACGAGGAATTGTTTGAAAAGAAAAGATACAGATGAAGAGGTACTACTGCGCTCGCTTCCTATCTTGTTTCTGCAACCTCGAGTCATTACGGCTGGGCATTGAAACTGATAAGAAAGGCAAAGAAGTGATACCTGGACCTACTACTTGCATGAATAGAACCTATTGATATGAAACTCAAGAAGGAACAGACGCAACCAGACAATTCTCGGCGCGATTTCCTGCAAGTCGGGAGTATGGCAGCACTTGGAGTAGCACTCCCTTCGCATCAAACTTTTGCCTTTTCAGCTGGCGCAAGGAAAGTGAGAGTCGGTATCGTTGGAGGACGGTTTGGTTGTTCATTTCAGTTTCACGAACACCCCAACTGTCGTGTTGAAGCGGTGAGTGACTTAAGATCGGAGCGTCGCGATAATTTGATGAAGACCTATCAATGCTCGAAATCGTATGGCTCTCTGGAAGAGTTGGTGAAAGACAAGGATATAGATGCAGTGGCTGTATTTACCGAAGGCCCAAATCATCTCAAACATGTACTGGAGTGCTTAAAACATGGTAAGCATGTACTCTGTGCGGTTCCTGCTATTTGGGGGTCAATAGCAGAAGCTGAAATGCTGTATGAAGCGGTAAATAAGTCGGGCTTAATTTATATGATGGCGGAAACCAGTTACTACCAGCAGTCTACGATCTCTGCTCGAAATTTCTACAACGAAGGTAAGTTCGGCACTATTTTTTATTCTGAATCAGAATACCAACACGACGGATTGGAGGAGCTTTATTTTGAAAACGGAAAGCGCACCTGGCGACATGGTGTGGCACCCATGCATTATCCAACACATTCTACGGCTCACTTAATAGGTGTGACCGGAGAGCGTTTAACCCAGGTGAGCTGTCATGGATGGGGTGACGATGATCCCATTCTGAAAGACAATGTTTACAATAATCCCTTCTGGAATGAATCGGCTCTGTTTAAGACCAACCGAGGCAATAGTATGCGGATAAATGTTTGGTGGAAGGGCGCGCATATGGGTTGTGAACGGTCGCAGTGGATCGGGGATAAAATGAGTTTTTATACGCCAAATCCGATTGGAAGCGATTCAATACTAATAAATTCAACCAACAAACTGGGAAAAGATGACGCCGGTTTCGTGCGTACTGCTGCAAAAAAGGAGAAATACCATCAACCCAATTGGTGGGAAACCGATCTCCTGCCCGAGCCTTTAAGACACAATAGCGGACATCATGGATCGCATACATTCATCACGCATGAGTTTGTTGATGCATGTCTGAATGAAAGAAGACCAACCGTTGATATTCATGAGGCGCTCGCCTATACCGTTCCTGGAGTAATTGCACATCAGTCCGCTTTAAAAGGTGGAATATCACTGGAAATTCCGCAATTTGACTAAATAATTAGTTGCAGAGGATCCCAGATCACCAGATACGGATTATATTGGCTCCACTCACTTCCCTTCCCGACCGTAGCAAGGCGGAGTGGAGGTATGGGTAGGGTGTGGGAGGTAGGGATCGAGGGAGCGCATGATAGACCGTAAAACAGATGCGTGTGCCGGAGCGGAACCCAAGAAAATAAATATATTTTACGAGCAAAACTTAGGTATTATTATTCCAGGCCTGAATTTCAAGAAGGGATAATTATGGGAAGAATTAAAATACTTGTATGCATAGGTCTATTGCTGGGCTGCCAGGTCAGCAAGAGAAATATGCTTATCTCACAGACCGATGAAAGACCAAACGTAATAATCTTTCTCACAGACGACCTTGGTTATGGCGACTTGAGTTGCTATGGAAATCCAATTATTAAGACTCCATATATCGACAAGTTTGCAGAGGAGGGTGTTCGATTGACGGATTGCCATTCCGGCGGTACGGTTTGCTCTCCTTCTCGGTCAGCCTTACTTACCGGGAGAAATCCGTACCGAAGCGGGTTCTTTTACATTGCAGGAAAAAATGCGTACCTCAAAACGGAGGAGATCACGATCGCAGAATTGCTACGCGACGAAGGATATGAAACCAGCTTCTGGGGCAAATGGCATCTGTCAGTTTTGGAAAAGGAGGTGCGAGACGAACCCGGCCCTGGAGATCAAGGATTCGACTATTGGATGGGATCTAGCCACAATGCTTTTGAAGGTCCAAAGAATTACAGAAAGTTTATCCGAAACGGGAAACCGGAGGGTGAAGTAGATGGTTGGTATTGTGATGTCATCGTCGATGAGGCAGGCAAATGGCTTGAAAAGAAAAGGAACAAGGAGAAGCCATTTTTCATGTATATAAGTACGCACGAACCACATACCCCGATAGCTCCGCCGGAGAGATTTAGTGAGCCATACGACAACGCAGAGGTTGCCGGGCTAGAAAAAGAGATTTCATATGGTCAGGTGAAGCGCCCGGAAAGAGATATCGCTAACAATAGAAAGGAGTATTACGGGACGGTCACCCAATTGGATGCGGCATTTGGACGCCTGATGAAGACATTGGAAACACTTGGACTGGAGGAGAACACTCTCGTAATTTTCACCAGCGACAACGGACCAGAGGTTCCGGTGACGCTAGAAGAGTCTTTAGGTCAATGGGACGAACCGATTCGAGATTATTGTTTCGGAACACCGGGTGAATTCCGAGGCATGAAGCGATTTCCCTATGAAGGAGGACATCGAGTTCCAGGCATTGTACGATATCCTGGAGTTATCCCAGAGGGTACCGTGAGCAATGTACTATTCAATGGAACGGATTTGTTGCCTACCCTCACAAATTTGATAGGTGCTCCAGTGCCATCCGACCGACCAATAGATGGTACGGATGCATTTAATGCACTGCTAGACAAAGAAGTGACGCGGAATGTTTCTTCCATTTGGTTTTATCCAAACCACGAGGACACCTATTTTAGAATGCCGCAGATTTCAATGCGCACAGGTGATTTTACATTGATTGGCTACTTGCCAGAAAAAGAGGACGGAACTACCCTTCGTGACTGGATGACCAACAATGATCCGATGCGGTTTGAATTGTACGACATCAAAGTGGATCCTTCGCAAAAGGAAGACCTCTTCATTCAGCAGCAAGAGATAGTCCCGCAGTACCGCGGGATGAAAGGAGAGATGGTTTCTCTATGGAGAGAAATGAGAGACGAAGGGCTAAGGGATCAGTAAAGAACAACTTCCCGATTTACACTGGTTCTTTTGCCGTGCCTGCCGGCAGGCAGGAATTTATACTTCGTTATAAAAAATTCACATAGCCCCACTATGCTTATTTTATATGCCTTGTGAGAAGGTAGAGACTGCAGAGGAATTTACCGGCTCATGGAGGGGCTTTGATGGAGATGATACCTTGCAAGAAGATGAGGATGCACTTAATGAAATTAGTCTTAGTCATTTGGTTCGAACAGATGAAGTAGCTCATTCTATTTATCAAGCAGACTTCCGCGACCTCGTAAATATTGCTGAAAGTGAAGAAACGGAAGATGGCAGTCCATATCGAACGTATAAAGAATGGGATTTTTCTAAGAAGCGATATAAAGCAGAATACTGTAAAGTATTTCTAAATAAAATAGGAGGCGGTGATTTGTCTTATGCCAGGAAGTGCATCTCTGAAAATATGAGGAATCTAAATGCACTTCGACGAAGATTTGCACAAATTCATCAGCAAAGGAAAACGGTAAGAGGACTTCAAGATGGAGAAAGCATAGATGTCGATACGCTTGTTGATTGGTATACAGACCTCAATTCTGGCCGAACACCTTCGGATAATATTTATCTCCCTAAGAGAGAAAAAGGGAACCAGGCTTGGCCGTTTTGTTTTTGTTGGATTTGAGTTTGTCTACCGATAGCTACGCTGATGGAAACAGAGTTTTAGATGTTGTGAAACAAGCTGTTATTTTATTTGGTGAAGTACTATCTGAGCATGATATCGATTTCGCAATGGGTGGATTTTATTCTAAGACAAGGAACAACTGTGTTTATCAGGCCCTGAAGGATTTTGGGGAAGATTGGACAAAGGGAAAGCAAAAAATTGGTGCTGTTGAGCCTCAGGGATATACTCGAATTGGGCCAGCCTTACGGCACTCTAAGCCCTGATTGAACGGCATTCTGCTAGACAGAAATGGGTCATTCTCCTATCGGATGGCAAACCAAGTGACTATGTTAGGTATGAGGGAAAGTATGGTATAGCTGATGTCAAACAAGCGCTCCGTGAAATGCATGAATGCCATATCAAAACGTATGCCATCGCTATTGAATCCATTGCTAGGAGGCTGTTGAAATACTAACTCTGATTCGTTCGCGGCTTCTTTTGCCCTCATACTTCACCAAAAATACTCGATATATCTCGGCTATTTCTTCGTTTTTTGGCTCGTCTGCAACCAAAATAAACTAGCGAGCCAATTCGAGCCAGTAATTCAACAGCCTCCTAGGCATTATTTGCCACTGATGTTTGGTCAAAAT
>CAJQNM010000441.1 GCA_905479665.1 uncultured Saprospiraceae bacterium | reverse complement strand
ATGTGGAGTACGCGGTGAGCGATCATCCGCAGTTAAAAGTGTTTGATGCTATGCTGGTTGCCTCACAAAAGGCGTCAGAAATCACCAGCTATGATGCAAAACCTAAGATAATGCTGGGGCTAGATTATGGATTTATCGATCGTCGTAGTGATGTCGACATCCCCAAAAACGGTCGCGATGTATTGATGCCGATGGGTTCGATCACCATACCGATACATAGGGGCAGGTTTGTGGCAAAAAGAGCGGAAGAAAAAATCAGACAAGAAGCGATTCAGGCAAGAGCCTTGGATGTTTCAGAACAATATGAAGCCGAAATTATCAAGGCACAATCTGCGATGCAGCACTCGACTATAAGGAAGAAGAAATATGCTTCACTGACAGAGATTACTCAGGAAACGATACAACTGATGCGACAAGAATATGCTGCCGAGGGCACTCGGTTTGAAGAATTGTTAAGACTGGAGATGGAGCTGATTGATTATGAACTGGAAGTAGCAAAAGCAGATTTTGCCATGCAGCTTGCACTTGCCGACCTCTCCAAATACCAATAATAAAGAAGAATATACTATGAAAAATATAAAATTCATTTTTGCAGGAATATTCACTTTGGCGATCGGAGTGGCCCTGGGTTGGTTTTTTAAGCCCAGTGTGTATGTGCCGGCCGAGCAAACAGATCATGTACATGGTGAAGCTACTACTCCCTCCAGTGGAGAGATCTGGACCTGCTCGATGCACCCGCAGATCAGGCAGGCCGAATCTGGTCTGTGCCCGATCTGTGAAATGGATTTGATTCCTCTGGACATGGACATGTCTAGTAGTGATCCTACAATCTTGAAAATGACAGAATCTGCGGCAAAACTCGCTCAAGTGGAGACCACCATAGTGGGCGAACCAGCATTGGCCGGCGGGATGAATTCCGCTTCAAATAAAGTGATAAAAGTAGATGGTACGGTAGAGCTGGATGAGCGGTCGATAAATTCTCAAGCGTCGCACATAGCGGGCAGATTGCAAGCACTTCTGGTTAATTTTGAAGGTGATTATGTAAAGACCGGCCAGAAAATTGCCACGGTGTACTCTACTGAATTGCTGGCCGCGTCTCAAGAACTGCTCACGGCTGCAAAGTTGGAAGATAAAGTGGAAGGAATAAAAGACGCCAGTATCCAAAAATTGAAAAATTGGAAATTGTCTGATGCCCAGATCCAAGACATACTAAACTCGGGCAAACCAATCGAGACCGTCGATATATTCGCTGATCACAGTGGCTATGTGTTGCAGAAGAAAGTGTCTCAGGGAGATTATGTAAAGCAGGGCCAGGCACTCTTTACGGTGGGCCGCACGGGGAGTCTCTGGTTACTATTTAATGTATTCGAATCGGATTTGGCCTCTATTCGCAAAGGGCAGCCCATTTCCTTTACGACTCCGTCGGTACCGGCGCAAATATTTAAATCTAAAGTCAGCTATATCGATCCCCTTCTCAATAAATCTTCACGGACTGCCACGGTTCGGGCCGAGATCAACAATCGAGGCAATAAGTTGAAGCCGGGCATGCTGGTGGAAGGAGAGATAACCGGAGTACGTGCTGACCATACTGCATCGGGTGAGGCTAAGTCTTTTGTCCTTCCCGCTTCTGCGGTGCTGTGGACCGGTGATAAGTCAGTCGTCTATGTAAAATTGCCCAACACTGAAGTGCCCAGTTATCAATTTAGAGAAGTGGATGTGTCGTCACAATCGGGAGGAACAGTGATTGTGAGCAGTGGCCTGGAACATGGAGACGAGGTGGTCACGCAGGGTGCATTTGCCATTGATGCAGCTGCTCAGCTCAATAATAACTTGAGTATGATGAATCGTGATATATCGATTAAGAAAGATGCGGACGATAAAGTGCCCAACTACCACAGTGAAGCGCCCGAGGCTTTCCTACAGCAGCTGAACGCAGTGGCAGAGGCGTATATTGACCTGAAGAATGCATTTGTCGCTACGGATCCAGCTCAGGCAGTCATCAAGGCCTCCCAGCTTTCTGATCTCTATGCACAAGGCGACACGACTCTATTGAAGGGAGATGCTCGCAAATATTGGAACGAACAACTCGATGTATTAAGAAGTCATACGGCCATGATTATTGAGGGAGAGGATATGGAGCAGCAACGAAAGCAGTTTGGCTTTATCTCAGAGGCGCTTATCAATGCGATCACCGCATTTGGTACTGGGGGAGAGGCATTATATATACAGCACTGTCCCATGGCACTAGATAATCAAGGAGCGGATTGGCTCGCTACCGACCGGGAAATTGAAAACCCCTATTTCGGGGATAAGATGATGAAGTGCGGTACGGTAAAAAAGACCTTATAGCAGTGGTAGCTGTTAAAATTGAAAATATAGATATTGACTCTCAAATACAATCCATAAAAATTATTAGATCGTTTAAACTTAAATAAATTAAATAACATGAAATATTTAAAAATTTTCTTGATGTCTTTCGCCTTTTCCGTTACAGCGTTGGGCCTTTCCTCTTGCGGAAGTAATACGGATGCTACTGAAAAACAAGGCAAAGAATATACATCTGAATATATTTGTCCGATGCATTGTGAAGGTAGTGGAAGTGAGGAGGCTGGAAAATGTCCGGTGTGCAACATGGACTATGTGGAAAATGAAGATCACAAAGCAGATAGTCATGACCATGATGGACACAATCATTGATCAATATGAATAAAGAAGAATGAAACACAGCTATCAAATTTCCGGAATGACGTGCAAGGGTTGTCAAAATCACGTGCAGCGTGCATTGGTGGCAGTGGACGGTGTCATCGGGGCTGAAGTCGATCTAGCGGAGAAAAGTGCGGTGATCGAGATGAAGGAACATATTTCCATCGATAAATTAAGAAGCGCTCTGCAGGAGGGGGGAGATCGGTACAGCATTTACCTGCCGGGAGAAGAAGTAGACGTACCTGCCGCACCACCTTCATCTGTTAAAGCAACTGGAGATGGACGGTACTATTGTCCCATGCACTGTGAGGGCGAGAAGACCTATGATCACCCAGGTGATTGTCCGGTTTGTGGGATGGACTTGGTCAGAGAGACTGTCATGACCAACCAGCAGAATCAATATACCTGCCCGATGCACTCCGAAATAATGCAGGATGGACCTGGCAGTTGTCCGATCTGCGGTATGGATTTGGTGGCGATAGAGGAGCCCGAGACAGGGGAGAGCCATGAGGTACTTAGACAGTTGAGAAGTAAATTCTGGGTGGCGGTGATCTTCACCGTGCCTATTTTTCTTATCGCAATGTCGGATATGCTCACTGACAATCCATTGCACAACCTGGCTGGTCCCTCTTTTTGGAATTGGACTCAAATGGTCCTTTCCCTTCCAGTGGTATTTTATGCAACCTGGATGTTTTTTGAGCGGGCATATCGGTCAATCGTTTCTCGCAATTTGAACATGTTTACCCTCATCGGAATCGGAGCAGGAGTGGCCTGGACCTTTAGTTTGATTGGAATGCTATTTCCCAGTTGGTTTCCTGAGCAATTTAAAGGGGAGGGAGGGGCCGTCTTTGTTTATTTTGAAGCGGCTACTGTGATCTTGACATTGGTTTTACTCGGTCAGCTTCTGGAAGCACGCGCTCATCAAAAAACCAATAGTGCGGTGCGTCAATTATTAAAATTGTCTGCCAAAACAGCCATCCGAATTGTAGATGGTGTTGATGAAGAAGTACCGCTCGATCAAATTGAACCTGGAGATAGGATTCGGGTTAGGCCCGGCGAAAAAATTCCTACCGATGCCGTGGTGGAAAGTGGCTCTACGTCGATTGATGAATCAATGATTACGGGGGAACCAGTGCCCGTATCTAAAGTGGAGGGAGATTCGGTGATTGGTGGGACGATAAACACGACTGGAAGCTTGGAAATCCGAGCAACAAAAATTGGATCGCAAACGGTTTTGGCTCAAATCATTGAGATGGTGAATACCGCTAGTCGCAGCAAAGCTCCTGTGCAGAGATATGCGGATAAAATATCGGGATATTTTGTGCCGGCTGTGATCTTTATTGCTCTAGTCACTTTTATTGTGTGGTCCTTGTTCGGTCCAGCTCCGGCATATGTGTACGGATTTGTCAATGCCATTGCTGTATTAATTATTGCCTGTCCATGCGCACTTGGTTTGGCAACACCGATGTCGGTCATGGTTGGGGTGGGAAAAGGCGCCCAGTCCGGAGTACTCATTAAGAATGCCGAGGCACTGGAAAAATTGAATCAGGTCGATGTCTTAATTATTGATAAAACGGGAACATTGACAGAGGGGAAGCCCTCCGTCGCAAAAATCGTGGTTTCGACTGGCCAGTCCGAAAAAGAGGTCTTGGGCCTGATGGCGTCTCTCAGTCAATTGAGTGAACATCCGCTTTCGCAAGCAATTCTTAAAAAGGGTAAACAAGACTCCGTCCATTTTTCTGTGGTAGATCAGTTTAAAACCGTAGTCGGTATGGGCATTACAGGCGTAGTGGATGGACAACAAGTGGGCCTGGGAAATGAAAAGCTAATTGCTTTGATGAATGCTTCGCTTCCTGCCCAAGATAAACAAACGGCTGAAGCACTTCAGTCGAGTGGTAAAACCATTTCTTTTCTTACTCTCGGCCAGAAAGTCGTGGGAATGGTGGTCATCCATGATCAGATAAAAGCAGGGAGCCAGCAAGCAATTAAATCCTTGCAAGAAATGGGGGTTCGAGTAGTCATGCTGACGGGGGATAATGCCCAGACTGCCAAAGCTGTTGCGGAAGAAGTGAATATCTCAGATTTTAAAGCCAGCATGTTGCCAGAAGACAAGCTGGTAGAAATTA
>CAJQNM010000440.1 GCA_905479665.1 uncultured Saprospiraceae bacterium | reverse complement strand
TGCTTGCGATCTTGCTGATACAGTCTGTCGAACAATTCATCCAGAAAAGAATATTCAAAGGCATATGGAAACATCTCTTGCCAAATGCCCTGAATCTCAGGCAGTGTAGATTCCAGTGCATCGACATCCACCTTCACCAATATATTCCTGAGCCAAAGGGGCTCAACCATCATGATCAGCGGATCGACTTGATTGCGGAGCGATTCCTGGTGATAGTCCTTGATCACCCCAGCGATGGGTCCGTATGCCAGGTCAAACGATCCGATAGACCAATTTACTTGCTGGCCAACCGCTTCTTCAGGATCCGTAAATCCGAGCTGGCGCATCGCGGTCTCGTTAATCAGATAATTGCGGCCATCTTCTTCCAAGTAATTTTCTGTGGTATACTCCTCGGTAAATTCTGGCACAGGTTTCATCTGAAGCTGTGCGGTCACATCTATACCGGCAACAACCTCCAGATTCATCATTTGCAAAAAATCTGGATCGACGATTTGCATGTCCATCATGGGAGGATTTTCGACAGCCTCGTCTCGTCCGAAAACCCGCACTGGGCCAAGATCCCTAATCTCAGATGAAGGTAACTGCATGCAGGCAGCAACAGATTTTACTCCTTGCAAAGCTTCCAATCGATCCTTAAATACTTGATACTTTTCGGTGACCAAACTAGGCACTCCCGACATGGTCAGAATCTGCTCCGTATTTATGCCTAAGTCCTTTTCTTGCACGAAGGAAATTTGCTTATGAGCGATGATCGCACAGCAGAATAGAATAATGGTCACACAAAACTGCACTGTAATTAAAGACCTCTTTAGCGTAAATCTCCCCCGGCCCGATGACCGAAATGTCCCCTCGCCTTTCTTTAGCAACTGCACGGCTTTGAGCTTGCGTAAAAATGAGGCAGGTACAAGACCAGCAATCAAGCCAGAAAGCAGGGCGAGCAAAAACGACAGTGATATCATTACACTTAAGGGAGGCAACACAGAAATGCTCATCAAGTTACTGACATAAGGGAAAATCAGGTACGCAATCATACCCCCTAAAGCCATAGCCGCCAGCCCAAATACGGATGATTCTATGATGGCGAAAAAGGCCACCTGATTCTTCCCTGCGCCGAGGATGCGACGCACACCTACTTCCTTAGTACGGCGCATGGCCAAGGCAGCACTGAGATTGGTGAAATTAATTAGGGCCACCAACCACAAGAAAAAACCGACCCAGAAAAAGAGATTCACATAATACTTGCGGCCATTGGGTTGAATTTCTCTGGCCAAATCTGAAGTGAGATGGATATCTCGAAGGGATTGAAAAACAAAAGAAATATCACTGGCGCCCTCGCTGCCGGTATAGCCATCAATAAAGGCTGGCATTTTCTCCTCTACCTGCTCAATGGAAGCTCCCTCACGTAAGAGCGTGTACACATATGCCCAACCACTTCGTTCGTCCTCGCTCGCGAAAGAAAAAAACATTTCCACTGGGAGGTGCGTCGTGCTCGGTACATCCTTCATCACCCCAGTGACGCGATACACCTGCTCTTCAGAAGACCAATCACCCACCACGGCAATTTCCTGGCCCAGTACATCCGTCGTGCCAAAATACTGCTGTGCTATTTTCTCGGTGAGTACGATGGAATTGGGTTGGGCCAAAGCAACTGCCTTCGATCCTGCAATCAGCGGAAAGGAAAAGACGTCAAAAACATCTGCATCCGTTACATAGGCATGCTTGGGCTTAAATCGCTTTTCGCCAATCCTCAAGTATTTTTGCTCCTTATTTTGAAAACGGATCAGTTTTTCAATCTCTGGAATTTCATGAGGTAGTTCATTGACAAAATTTACCGGGACACGGGCAAAATGCAACTCAAAATCATTCTGCCCCGTGATGCGGTGAGTGGGTCGATAGATGCGATCTGCATACTCGTGAAAATCTTCGTAGCTGTACTCTTGGTAGACATAACAACCCAGCAAGATCACAGAGGCAAAAGCCAAAGAAAGACCTAAAATGTTCAAACTACCGTACGCTAGATTCTTGGTGAAGTTTCGCCAGGTGGCCCGCACGGCGACAAGGAATTGGCTGATCATGCTCGTTTTGGTTGGTTAGTTAGATCACTAAATAAAACACTGGATTGAGGAAGAAATTGTGATGGCAGTGCTAGGAGGCTGTTGATAGTGGGCGATTGCGTGTACGAATGCCGTCGGCATTAAAACGAAGAGCCACACATCTCCCTTCCACTTCGTTATCTTACAGATCAAATTCTATCCTCTGAAAAACGCACTACTCTGCCTCTGCTACATCTGGACAGCGGCTCTGCTGCATGCCCAGTCACCGAGTCAACCGGACTTCTACACAGCACTCCAAGCGCAAGTGGACGAGGGCAATCTACTCAGCAGCGATCTGCAGGAATACACGCTCGGTTCTGCGCACATGTCGTCTATATCTGGCGTAACCTATTACTATCTACAACAGCAGTATCGAGGTGTCGATATTGATGGCGCAATTGCCACACTAAGTAGCAATCAGGACAGCAATCTTCGTCTTCTAAATAGCCGCTGGGAGCAAGATATTATCCGCCGGGCTTCATCTCAACCCTACACCCATCAAGTGAGCGATGTCACAAATCAAGTACTTGCCAAGGAAGGTATTGACCATACAAGCAGAAAAGCCAACACGATCAAATCAAGACCACTCTGGATCGCCCAAAGCGAGCAATTAAGATTTGTGGTAGAAATCTGCTTCCACAAGGAGAAAAATTATTGGCGGGTATTTTCCGATCTCTCGGGAAATATTATTGAGCGTCGCAATCTGGCTTTGCATTGCAATCATGATCATCATCATCATCTCCCTCAATCCCAAGTCTCAGGTTTGGAACCTGAGCTGATGGGTATTCATGCTGCAGGTATGGAACCTGCGCTGGGGGGTATGACACCTGGGCTGGGGGGTATTCGTGCAGCAGTTATGGAACCTGCGCTGGGTGATTCCTACCTAGTGTATCCTCTGGGAACGACCAGTCCGAATCTGGCCACTCAATCCTTGGTTACTGATCCGGCAGATCCGCTGGGGAGCCCTTTTGGTTGGCACGATACAGACGGTGCAGATGGCGCGGAGTTTTTTGATACGCGAGGCAACAATGCCAGCGTACAAGAAGATACGTTGGCTCTAGATCGAGGGGGCTTTCGACCTGACGGTGGAAATGAATTAATGTTTCTCTCACCACATGACCCAAGAGTGGATGATGCGCGACAGATAGGTGCGGGGCTCACTAATTTGTTTTATTGGCTTAATATTAATCACGACATACTTTATCATCACGGCTTTGATGAAGCTGCGGGTAATTTTCAATCGAATAATTATGGGGCTGGCGGCAACGGAAATGATGCAATCATTGGAGATGGGTTTGACGGGGCGGGGACAAATAATGCCATATTTTATTTGCAGCCCGATGGAGAGCAAAGTAGAATTGAGACCTTCCTCTGGACCGGGTCTGTTTTTGATACAGAAATAATCGTGGGAAACCTTAACGATCCATTGGTACGTATCCCTGCCGTAGAAAGTCGCTTTTCTCAAGCCAACCAACTTGCACGAGTGGGCCCCGTATCGGCAACCGCCGAGCAAGTCAGAGAAACCAACGGAAGCACCTTAGCCTGCAATGTCACACAATTTAGCAATTCGCAAACCTTGCAAAATCGCATCGCCGTGGTCGATCGGGGTGAGTGCTTTTTTGTCGTCAAAGCGGCAAATGTAGCTCAGCATGACGCAGTGGCTTTGATTGTCATTCAAAATTCGTTGGCCAGTCCGTTTGCCATGGGTGGATCAGATGGCACCCTCCACATACCCAGTGTGATGATCAGTAAAACTGCTGGCGAATCCTTGCGTGGCATATTGGATAATAATCCCACCATTCCACTCAACATTCGGCTTAGGCCTCCTGAAGTGGGTCGAGCGGCCAGCCTGGACAATAGCGTGATCTCCCACGAGTATGCGCATGGTCTCACCGGCAGGCTCACCGGCGGGAAACAGACCATCACCTGTCTCCTGAATTTCGAACAAATGAGTGAAGGCTGGAGCGACTACTTTGGGCTGATGTTTACCACCGACTGGGTTGCAGCGCAAGCCGGTAATCGTTATGGCATCGGCAACTACCTGGTCGGCGATGAGCCCGGAGGAGCGGGAATCCGTGTCTATCCATACAGTCGAGATATCGGCATCAACCCCCTTACGTATGACGACCTGCCAGAGCTGCAGATACCACATGGCATCGGGGAGCTATGGGCTGCCACCTTGTGGGATATGACTTGGAACATGATCGAGCAAGACGGCATCGCCACAGATCTGTATCAGGGAGTAGGTGGAAACACCAATGCCATGAAAATAATTATCGAAGCCCTAAAAATACAACCCTGCAATCCAGGATTTGTCGATGCACGTGATGCCCTGCTCACAGCCGCCAGCACGCTCGGATGGGAGAAATACCATTATGCGATTTGGAGTGCTTTCGCCCGTCGTGGCCTGGGCGAAACTGCCGATCAAGGGAGAGCTGATAATCACTTTGATGGGGAGAGTGCTTTCGATATTCCTGCTCGCTTTGCTACCATTGTGGAAACCTTTAAGGTCGCTCCGGAAAGGGACCGAATGACCATGCAATGGACAAGTATGCAAGAGTATGGAAGCGCTGCTTTTATCGTGGAGCGTCGCGACCCCCTGGGAGCTGTAAAAATATTTGGCCCTCAGGATGCTGCATATATTTCCACAATTCCAATTAGTTATCAAGCCACCGACGAAACCGTGATGCCCTCTCAGTGGTACACCTACGATCTCTATCTTGAAGAGGTGGATGGTAAACGCATATTTATCGCAAGTGATTCCGCAATTATTATTCTGACCGATGAAATTGCGGTATTTCCGCAACCCGCTCATGAAGAGCTTTTTGTGACGGCCGGAAATTTGCTACAACCTATATCATCTATTTTGATCTTCGACGTCCAGGGCAAATTAATTATTACAGATACTGAGGTTTTAGATCCTTTTCAAACCCGCCGCTTTTCGGTCGAGCAATTTCCTGCTGGAATATATTATTTGCAAAGCCAATCGGGGACTGATTTATTTAGGAGGAAGTTTGTGGTGCAGTGACGGGGATTTTAGATATTAGATTTCAGACGTTAGATTTAAGATTTCAGACGTTAGATTTAAGACGCCGGAATCTCCCTTCCTCAAACTGCCCTAGAATCTTATGTCTTGTTTCTAATTT
>CAJQNM010000439.1 GCA_905479665.1 uncultured Saprospiraceae bacterium | reverse complement strand
CTTTATTGTATGTGATCGAGGTGATCGCTATCTCAGTAGCGACCTTTTTGAAACATAGTAGATTCCCCCACCAAAGAATTACTGACCGGATGTAGAGTCGATATCTATTCTTAGAGCATTTCTTTCCGAATAATTTCAAAGAGTTCACGGGCAGTCGAATGATGACCGGTAATCTGAGCTGAATTCAGTCCTTGTTCGATCATCTCCTGAATACCACTAGGCTTCGTACCTTCCTCAAGATTCACAAAAGCCATACCCCAGGATGCAAAGGCTCGTTGCTCTATAGGACCCTGCCAGATGACTTTGAGATTTGTGTTCCGGCTATCCTTAATAATTTTGGCTAGCAAATTTTCGATCTCATCTTGCTCACCCTCCAAGAGCTGCATGAATTCACGCTTATGATAAACCAGGCAGCCTGAAATACCTCCTTCGTGATTCGATTCGCTCGATTGAATGGCCAAAGCAGACAACTGCGCAGAAGTCATCGATGACGTAGCCGCACTAGAATAGAGGATTTCGTGGAGCATCGGTATTGAAGATGAAGGCTAGTGTTTCGTCCGGTAATTATGTGTACAAAATAAGGCAGCTATTTTGTGGCAGATCGAAGAAGCGAAACCCCGCATAGCCGTAGCTATGCAAGGTTTTCGATGATGATGAGGTGACGAAAAAGAGCAAGTTAGATTGTGCATTTATTTATGGGACGAAACACTAGCTACACGATTAGACCACTGGCTTCCAGCCTGGTTCGTATTCTCGACCCCACATGCCCATTGCTTCCTCGTCATTTTTCACATGGCCGTTGCTCTGATCGATCTGCAGGGTACGTCCAAATTTCTGGGACATATTGCCCAAGTGCGGCATCAGATTGCTCACATAACCATCATCTACTGGAGCATTTAGCTTTTCAGAAATACGGATGCCATTGCAAAAATTAGTCATGTGCAACGTGGTCATATTTCCTCCACCCACCAGATTCAATCCGTCATTGACTTCTTTTTCGCTGCGCTTCTTCAGCGAGTTGCCATCATTGTCAAAAACCTCGTAGCCACCGCGATCCATCAGCACAGTTCCTTTCGTGCCATGGATTGTTACTCCTCGACCTCGATCATGATGCCCATATGAATTGCAACTGCGTCCTTCCCAGGTGATCATTTTTCCATTGCCAAACTCGAAGCTTGCGATTTGCGTATCGTAAAATTCCCAGTCATCCTTATATGCAAAACGCCCACCGGTAGATGATACACTTTTAGGAATATCAACGCCCAAAGCCCAGCGACAAACGTCAAGCTCGTGCGTACCATTGTTATTGATCTCACCTGTGCCCCAGTTCCAAAACCAGTGCCAGTTGTAGTGTACTATGTTGTCTCTGAAATCCTCACGAGGTGCCGGGCCCTGGTAAAGATCCCATTCAAGCCATTCGGGTACAGCGGTCTTTTTCCCAATGCCGATGGATTTACGAGCATTTGAATACCAGGCCTTGCCAAAGTAAACGTCTCCGATCATCCCATCGCGGATATCTTTGATGGCAGATTGGGAAGTGGGGGCAGAGCGCTGTTGATTACCCATCTGTATGACTCGTGAATATTTATCTCGGGCTTCTATCACCATTTCGCCTTCATGAGGATTATGGCAGCAAGGTTTTTCGAGGTAGACATGTTTGCCTGCACTGGCTGCGATAATCGCCATCGGTGCGTGCCAGTGATCTGGAGAGGCTATCGCGACTGCGTCAATCGCATCACTCTCCACCATCTTTCTGAAATCTTGGTAGCCGGTCGCATCGACATCCATCCCTTCTTTGACCATTGCCTTGGCCGCTTGTAAAACACGCGAATCAACATCACAAACAGCAGTGATGGATGTGTTTTCTGTATCCTTGATGGAGGCCGCAAGTGCCTTTCCCCGACTGTTTAGACCTGCAACACCAAAATTGACTCGGTCATTTGAGCCTATGATTCGTGCATAACTCTTGGCTGTGCAACCTATTCCTAATGCTACTGCACCCATTGCGGTGGTGCGCAGAAATTTTCTCCTGGAGTCTGATCTTTCTAACATTTCCTAAGTTTTTCCTTGAGATCCAAAATACGATAAATTACAGTATAGAATGAGTCTTCAGCAAACCGATCAATTGCCATTTTGCTTAACTCCTTGCAGCAAATTTAGGTGCTGGATAGCATACGTGTCTGTTGGATGAGATGTCCTGAAAGTAACTCCCTGGTTGCAACCATCAAGATGATGCAAACGTCTATAAAGTAGACTAACTTGCAAGTAGATTTATTGAAAACATCATAACTATGAAAACGACCAGCAGTTCACATAAGAAAGTTGTGCATACTCAAAACCTACTTCTCACCATCATCTTTGCTACGGGATTGATATTGAGTTGCGGTACACCAGCCAGTCTTGCCGAGCGAGATGCTCGTACCAATGACAATGTTGACATTCAAATCGAGGGATCTGCAGAGGATCGTTTGGCCGACCGCTTGCGCCGCCAAGCCGGGGTAACCGTAAGCGGAAATGCTCCATTGTACAATGTCACAATTCGGTCAGGAGTCAACTCCTTTGGTGCAAATGCTACTCCTCTTTTTGTCGTCAATGGCAACCAAGTGAGTGATTTTTCCGCTGCTGCACAAGTGGTGGGAACCAATCAGATCAAATCGATTAAGGTCCTCAAGGATTCGGAAACGACGGCCTATGGCATCCGAGGATCAGGAGGGGTCATCGAGATCAAGACAAACTCAACACTGACCAAATAACTGCACTAACCCATCAAATCGTAGTAGGCTTGCTCCGAAATTTCACTCCATCCGCGCATTGAGGCACGGAAGGCATTGAGCGAGTCCAGCACTTTCTGCGTCTTCGGGTCTTCTGCTGCCAACTCTTTGATGATGTCTGCTGTATGTTTGCGAAAGGTCTCCAGCACATCTTTTGGAAAGGTGCGAAACTGAACCTTTCCCTCGTCCTTCATCCGAGTCAAGTATTCGCTATTGGCAATTTCGATTTCGGCTTGAATCGTGCTATGAAGACGTAGCGAGGCAGTCGCAATGATCTCTTGGAGATCTCTGGGTAGTGCTTCATAGGCCTGCTTGTTCACTCCCAGCTCAAAACAAGTACCGGCTTCATGCCAACCAGGGCTGTAATAGTATTTTGCAATCTTATGAAAACCCATTTTATAGTCGTGAAAAGGGCCAATCCATTCTGTTGCGTCAATCACGCCGCGTTCCAGATTGGTGTAGATTTCTCCGCCGGCGGTAAGCACGGCAGAGCCTCCTGCGCGCTCTAGTACGTTGCCACCGATGCCAGGTATACGCATCTTCAGCCCTTTTAGATCGGCGATGCTGTTGATCTCCTTATTAAACCAACCACCCATTTGCACATTGGTGTTGCCAGCGGGAAATGGGATGACGTTGAATGGCTCATAGAGCTCTCGCCAAATGTCCAGCCCGTCTCCTCCGATGATCCATGCATTCATTTGAGTCGAATTGAGACCAAAGGGCACCGACCCGAAAAACTGAGCTGCCGGAAGTTTTCCAGCCCAGTAGTAAGCACAGCCATGTGACATTTCGACGGTGCCATTGCTCACAGCGTCAAAACACTCCAATGCAGGAATCAACTCTCCAGCACCATACACTTTGATATCTAGGCGTCCATCAGACATGGTTTTAACCCATTCTGAAAACTGCTCGCAACCCTCGCCGATCACGGGAAAATTAGGTGGCCAGGTAGTGACCATTTTCCAACGATATTTCTTGCTGCGATCGATGCCGCTTTCCGCTGCCTTGCTACTTTCCGAAGCACATGATTGTCCCAGCAAGCCTGCCCCGACCGCACCCAATGCAGCTCGCTTAATAAATTTCTTTCGATTTATTTTATTCATACCGCTTCGATGACTATTTTATTTTTTTTGCCGTTTTCCAACATCAAATATTTACCCGCCATTAAATGAGATGTAGTCACTAAATGGTCAAGGGTATTTATTTTTTCTTTATTGATGCTCACCGCATTTCCTTGCACCGCCCGTCTAGCATCGCCTTTGCTATTTACGATGCCCGTAGAATTAGCTAATAATTCCAGAATAGGTATGCCG
>CAJQNM010000438.1 GCA_905479665.1 uncultured Saprospiraceae bacterium | reverse complement strand
GCTCGAAGCCAGCTTGGCAACGCCTCATCATAATGCTGGGCGGTGTGACAGTCAATTTTATTCTGGGTTTTCTGCTCTTTGCGATGGTCCTCTTCATCTGGGGAAAAGCTTACTTACCTGCTGAAAACGTGGAGTACGGCTACTACGTTGATTCTTTGGCCATGGACATGGGCCTGCAAGACGGCGACAAAATTCTTAAGATTGGCGAGAAGGAGTTTATGGAGTATGACGTGGGCTTTGTGCGCAAAGAAATTGTCATAAACGACGCCAATTCAATCACGGTTGAGCGCAATGGCCGAACGGAAAAAGTAGCCATCGATCCCAAGTTTGTCAAGCTATTGAGCAGCTATGAGTACAAAGATGCGTTGCTGTTTGCACCAAGACATCCAACAGAAATTGTCAAAATCACACCGGATTCTCCGGCAGATAAAGCTGGACTTCAGGCTGAAGACCAAATAATTGCACTGAACGACGTCTCGACCCCTTACTTCGACCAGTTCCAACGTATGCTGCTCAAATTGAAGAGCGAACCTGTCACCGTGCGCTATGTGCGGGATGGTCGCGAAGAAGAAGCCAAAATGACCACGAATGACAAAGGTATGATTGGCTTTCAAGTAAAAAGTGCTCTGGACTTTTTTGATACCGAAACCAGGGACTATTCTGCTTTTGAGGCGATCCCTGCTGGTTTTAATGAGGGCTACGAATTTTTAGCTTCTCAGGTAAAGGCTTTCGGAAAAATGTTTCGTGGCAAAATTAAGGCATCGGAAAGTCTCGGTGGCTTTGGCACGATTAGTAATTTGTTTCCACGTCAGTGGAGCTGGTATTCTTTTTGGCGGATCACTGCGATTCTTTCCCTGATTTTAGGGTTTATGAATTTATTGCCTATACCTGCTCTTGACGGCGGGCATGTTATGTTTCTAATGTGGGAAGTAATTACCGGACGAAAAGTGAGTGACAAGGTGATGGAGTATGCCACTATTGCTGGATTTGCCATCGTACTTGGTTTGGTGCTGTATGCCAATGGGCTCGACTTTATGCGCTGGTGGAATAAGTAAAATATAGACTGCAGATGTTAGACATAAGACTTTAGATATTAGATTTTAGATATCAGACTTTAGACATCAGACATCAGATTTTAGACTTTAGACTTTAGATTCGGTTTCATCCAAGATGGTAGCCTAAAAAGCGAAAATTATTTTGCAACAAAATTATTTCGAATATTTTGATTTGCCTTTTTCTCTGCACGTAGATCAAAATAAATTACGCAAAAAATACTATCAAAATAGCCGAGCCTACCATCCCGATTTTCATACCCAGTCCGAACAAGCGACTCAATTAAAAATGCTTGAACAATCTGCCATAAATAACAAAGGATATAAAACACTTTCCGATTTTGATGCTTGCCTGCTTTACGTATTGCAACTGAAGGAGGTCATGAAAGAAGAAGGCCAAAATAAAATACCGCAGGAGTTTCTGATGGAAATGATGGATCTCAACGAAGCCCTAATGGAGGCCAAAATGGACGAAGATCTTGAGACCAAGGAAAAACTTAATAGCGAGATCGAGTCTTTGCAAGATAATATCGATCGTGAAGTAGAAGACCTCCTTTCCCTACCTGACCTCGATGATCTCACTACAGATCAATGGCAGCAACTGCTTGACTATCACCTGAAGCGCAGATACTTAAAGCGACTTAGAGAGACCACTGGTCGATGATGTGGTTTGTGCAAATTGAAAACTAAGATTTCAATTTGCACAAAACCTACCCATCCAGTGCCTTTCGACAAAACTCCAAACACTTCGCTACTTCTTTCACAGCATCCGATCCTCCCGGTATATCATACTCCAGTTCGATCGAACCAGGAAACGCATACTTCTGATCTCTCATCAGCTGCAAAGCCTCGGCGATCGGCGTGTCTCCCTCTCCCCATGGCTACCCGTCCATCCCTCATTGAAAAGAGAGATGTTTTTTGTATATTCTTTGGATCAATAGAGCGGTTGGTTATTAAAAGCAATATACTTTTCCCTCTTCAAAAAAAGCTTGTAATGGAATGAAGGTAGGACTCATAATATTATTGGTTGGATCACTCACAAACTGCCACGCACAATCTCGCCTCATTTGGTCAAATAGTGTCGGGGCAGATCTAGGCCAATATGCCCAAGAAGAACCTACGGTGATGATTGAGAACGACACGATCACTGTAATTGGTCGAAAGAACACCGACGAAGGGCAGAGGCTTTTAGCAGTAAAATATAATTTAGAAGGAGATCATATTTCCGAGGTAACTTATGGCAGCGACTCGGTGTATCAAAATAGGATTATTGATCTTGAGTGGGATCATGAAAATAATCTCTACCTGCTGCATCAAGCATATTTAGATCAAGTTCGATCAAAAATTATTCTCCAAAAATATGCACTAGAAGGCGACTTGATTTGGGCACAAGAAATTACAGGCAGGGCTGATACATTCGCTAGACCCCACTCCCTCGCACTGGCAGAAAATAATATTGCATTTGTATCTGGGTATGAAAGTTTCGACTCATATCCACTAGATGATGTTGGCGCTGAGTATACTCGTGCCTACTTGTACGCA
>CAJQNM010000437.1 GCA_905479665.1 uncultured Saprospiraceae bacterium | reverse complement strand
AACTTTTCAGTCAGGTTCAGTTCTGTCATTACGTACGCCGAATAGACATTCTCCACACCATCGTAATCTTCGAGATCGACCGCTTGGTTGGTCCGCGCACGACCTTGAAAACGATCATAAAATGAAGCAACCTTTTGCTGGTCGATGTGCCCATCATACGAGAGCGATTCGCCAGTCGCATAGTTGGTCCCGAAGAGCATATTATGCGCCGCAATGTCGATGCCTTCTTCCAAGATGGTCTCCGTATTATTTCTTAGTTCTGGAGTGCCTGGAAGAATATCGAATTGACCTTCATAAAAAGCTGCATTGGTATAATTGCCCAGAAAATTTCCCAGTAAAATCTGATTTCCGGATTTACGTGCAAATAATTCTGGCGAGAATCGACCTGGGTTTTCTTCACCATCGAGATAGGGGCGCATAAATTTCTCAGACAGGTCTCGGCCCCGACCGACTCGACGATATTTAACTCCCGTTTTTAAATAGCCATTCACCTTTCCGATTTTCAAATCGTAGCGCAAATCCATGTTTGCCGTAAAGCGATTTTCTTCCACCAAGTCGGTTTGCAGAGTGATATCACGTAGAGTCGTGTTGTTCAGATTGTTCTTAAATACCGAGGGCAACACTTGAAGGGTATTATTTCTCGGGATTCCATTGGTGGCTGCCAACTCCCAGAATTGTGCTCGCAGACTTCGACCGGTCTCCTGTCGAGAGGAAGAATAAGAACTGCGCCAATCGATCGACCACTTCTTCAATTTATGGTTACCTGAAAGTGACTGAGTGTTGATCAGGGTAGAACGCTCACGCTGTCTTGCGGTGAAGCGCTGCTCATTGTTTGAGATTCGGTAGCGCCTGCGATATTGCTCATCATCGCGATTCAAAAACCCGACATTGCTATTGAACAGAAGACTATGATTTTGATTAAATGCGTAGTCGAGTGTGAGAGAGCCTCCGGTCCGTACCCGGTCTTCGATGCGATCCCCTAGATTTAGCGTGGCGACCTGAATAAGTGGATCGCCCGTATTGGGATCATTGCCGACAAACTCGTAGCCTGTATTCAAAAACTCGTTGCTTCGATTCACTCGTTGATAGTTGGTGCTCACCAGCACACCAAGTTTCTCATTCAAAAAACGATCACCCAAAGTCACAGAACCACGAAATTGTCCGAAGTCTGCCTTGAGATCGTTATATCCGCCCAGCAATCGAACACTGCCATGCATACCAGCGTCCGCTTTTTTGATCGCAAAATTTACGGTGCCACCGATGGCATCACCATCCATGTCGGGACGAATCGCTTTAAAAAGCTCGATGCCAGCAAGTGCATCTGAGGAGATCATGCTCAGATCGACAGCTCGTGTTTCCTGCTCTGTCGATGGCAGTCGTTCGCCATTTACAGTGATCGCATTAAACCGGGGTGAGATACCCCGGATCGAGACCTGCTGCCCTTCTCCAGCGTCACGATAGACAGATACACCAGCGAGACGACCCACCGCCTCGGCCGCATTTTGATCTGGTAGTTCACGTAGCTTTTCTTTGGAAATGACATTTACGATTGTGTTTGATCGCACCTGCTGATTGATGGCTGCTCGCTGACCCACGGCCTGGGCACTAACGACTACCTCGTCTAGCTTCACTCCACCTTCAAACAAGCTCATATCGAGCTGCTGCTCTGTGCCACCTGTCAGCTCAATCTCCCTCTCCTGCGTGGTGTATCCCAGATAGCTGAATTGTACCGTATGCTTTCCTGCCGGGATATTATTCAGGCGATATTTCCCCTCAAAATCAGAGACAGTGCCCAGCCCCAATTCGGAGATGCCTACGTTGGCAAATGCCAGAGGTGCATTCAGGTCACCATCCATGATCGTCCCATAGAGGATGACATCGTTTGCTTGGCTAGAAATCATGCCAACGGCCATAATGAATGCAACGAGTGTAAGTGCAGTACGGATAATCAAGCGGATTTTTACCTTATAGAAATAGATTAAGGTCGTACATTTTAGGCACAATAGATGTGATGATTCTCAAAAAGATGATTCACCCGATCTTCCTACTTCCTTTACTCCGGTGTCAGAACGCCATATTCAAATCCTCGCCGGATCAACATAGCAACATTGCGGGCATGGAGTTTACGCATCAAGTGTGCACGGTGTGTCTTAATGGTCTCTGGAGAGATAAAGAGCTCCGCGCTGATATCACGATTGGTGCAGCCAAACGAGAGCAATTTTAAGATCTCTCGTTCTCGCACACTTAGTAGCGACTTCGAAACCGGCAGTTGTCGAATCTGGGCTTGGCTATATTCTGAGCCGACAGCGATCATCAGAGACTTCATCCTATTTTCCACATGTTGCCTGTTATTCCGAATTCATCGAGGATGCCGTCATAATTCCAATCGACGAGAAGTACAGTTAAATTGATTTGATTCGCTTTCATGACTATATATTTAAATCCTCGCTTAGCTCAAGTTCCCATCCAAGTTCGCATTCCAGTGAAGCACCGATTTCCATTTCGATTTCCTGCAAGTCGCACGTAGGGATGATACGGCCGGATAAAGGTTGGTCCCAACTGCCGGGATCAACACATTGCTGAACGGTCGTGGAACACCATGTGACCAGTTTAATTGTTGATAGTACTTGCATCGCTTTCTCGGTTTAAATTGAAAACCCAACAGTAGAATTGTTGTCGTTGCAAATCTGCGGTATACCAATGCCATAGGAAGGTTTAAATGTCCAATACGAGTGCAACCATTGTCCAGTTGGACAATTTTATCCGGTACTATTGTTGAATGGCAAAGAGCAAATCGCCTACAATTCACTGACATACAATTGATTACATGTCCGATTACGAATCTGTGGGAGCGCCGAAAAAATCCGTTGGCGAAATGCCATATACTTTGATTTACACATTATCAATTCTTCTCCAACACCACTCGCTCCAGTCTTTGCATATCCATTCGAAGCATATCGAGTTCTTCGCGGAGTTGATCGTTCCTATTCCTTTCCAATGTCAATTTTTCAGCGAGTTCTTGCAATCCCTTTACCGCCAATACTCCAAAGTCTGCATAATTCAAACCGAAGTACTTCTTCTCTGTATCAAAGTAAACGAGATCGGGAAAAACATCTTCCACGTCCTGTGCTATAAATCCCACCATGCCTTTATCGCTGGGTGTTTCACTGAATTGATATGTGCTCGCTTGCAACTTCATAAGCTTCGGTAAGATTGTTCCCAAGGCTGCTATCTCCGTCTTAAGTCTACGATCAGAATTCGTCACCCAGGCGCCATCGGTCGCTCTGACTCGAGCTTTTATGGCTCCGTTATGAAAGAACTCAAGATTACCGCTGCCATTGGCGGTGTAGAGATTCCAGCCGTTCTGATTGCCTCCAGTGTTATAAATAGTCAGACCGGTACTGCCCGTACTGCTCGGACCATGCAAGAGCGATACGCTCGTCAGAAAAAGCCGATTCGTATTGATCGCCGAAATCGAACTACCCAATCGCATCAATTGCGCATCACTTACACCCTGATCAATGTGCATATACAACTCATTTTGCACGCCCGTAAATCGATTGCCAATTTTCACATTTCCAAAGCGGATTTGCTCCACCTTAAAGGTTGGTGGATCAGATCCAATCGAAGCATCAAATTCCGCCAATATTTCCTGATCATTTTCAAAACGTATGCTATTAGAACCACTTCCCGCTGGAAGTAATTTCAACTTTTCACCTAAGAAATAGAGGGAACCTTTAACAGGACCTTCTACCTCCAATTGTTGTGCAGATGCTGTGGAAGTACAGATAAAGAGGAAGCTCGTAACCATCAATATCCATCTAATTTGTAATTCAATTTTCATTTGTTGATTGTTTAAAGTCTAATAATAAAAATGCGTATTGCATTTGCTATCACAAAGGAAGAGTGATGCCTACCCCGGAACAACCACAGTTGTTGCAAATTGTATAACAATCGAACCAAATACTTCTAAATTCCCCTTAAAACAGGTTCTAGAGCAGTTCCAATAATTTTTCCGATCCAACAACGGTAGCCTACCAGCGCTCCATTTATTTGGATCTTGCTTCGAATTAAAAAAGTTCATAAGATTGTACATTAAGGCCTCAATTATGCAGATGTCATCAATCAGAATATTTACGACTATATGCCTAGCCATGTTTTTCACCATTCTCATTGGTTCTGCACAATCGACTCTCCTGCCACCACCACAAGAAGTTGAGGCACTACCAGGCACTTGCCAGCTTACCCGACCTTTGCAGATTGATCATCCGCTCCCTCGGCAGCTGGAGCCGTTGCTCATCCTGGATTTGTTGAAGGGCCACTTTTCTGAAGACTCCACCTCCTCGCTTATACTCAAGTTGAGTTTGCTCTCAAATCAGGACTTTCGAAACGACGAAGCATATCACCTTGAGATACAACCAGATGAGGTAACCCTCACAGCTGCACATCCTGCTGGACTTTTCTACGGTGTGCAAACATTATTACAACTCAAGGACCACTATGGTACTTCTGCCGTCCCATGCCAACGCATCCTTGATTGGCCAGACCTTGAGCATCGCGTGGTGATGGACGACATAAGCCGTGGCCCCATCCCGAACACGGCTTATCTCAAATCTCAGATAGAGCGATTAGCAAGTCTGAAAATAAACGGTCTCACTTTTTACATCGAAGATATAGTGAAGACCAATGTACATGGATCCTTCGCCCCCAGAAATGGTATCGATCTAGAGGAATTTAAACTCCTCTCAGACTTTGCCGCTGGCTACAATATTGAACTTATTGGAAGCTTTCAATCGCTCGGACATTTCGAAAAAATCCTGCAACACCCTCAATATCGATCGCTGGGTATCACCGAGCGCATGCTGGATCCGACCAGTTTGCCTGCCCGAAAATTTCTCACGGAAGTACAGGCGGATATGCTCTCGGCATTCTCAAGTAATTATTTTAACATAAACGGTGATGAAGCCTGGGATCTATCTCGCGGAGTACTGAAACCCCTGGCCGACTCTCTGGGCGCCGGCATCATCTATGCACGACATATGGTGCCCCTATTGGAAAATTTGATCCGGGCCGGAAAGAAGCCAATGATGTGGGCCGACATGCTCCTAGAGCACCCCGAAGCCTTTACTCAAATTCCAAAGTCGACTACCCTACTCACTTGGGACTACAGTGATCGTGCACATTTTAATGACTGGATTGATCCCATTGCTTCGCGAAATCTGAATTTTTGGATCTGCCCAGGTATACTTAATAGCAATCGCTTTATGCCAGATTTTGAGGAGACCTTTGGCAATATTGATGGCTTTGTCCGTGAGGGATATGCCAAGGGAGCCAAAGGAATGATGCTCACCGTTTGGGATGATGGCGGCCGTCATTTTTTTCAACGTGATTGGCCTGGGGTAGTTGCAGGGGCAGCTCGGTCCTGGCACGTAGATCATACCCTTGAGTCGAAGGAGATGGAATACATCTGGAGCTTTCCTACGACGGATGACTCAAGTCATTTCCTTGCAAATGGGGTTGCCAAGCTTGGCAAGCTGAAGAAATTTTCTGCCACACAGAGCATGACCAATGCCTTCATCAGACAACCTCTCATACCGGAATACGGAGCCAACCTTACATTTGACCTCACTGATCACAAAGAAATCGAAATGCTCTGTGACAGTGCCACAGCTCTTTTTGACCAAGCTCCTTCACATCCTGACTTGCGTAGCTGGCAGTTTACCGCAGAGCAATTGAAATTGATCGCTTTTTCAAAGCGTGAGCTGGTCGCACTCTCCAGCCAGTACCAAGCATTATGCTTCGACCAAATTTCTAGGCCAGAAAAAGTCTCCAGTGCGATAGAAGAGATAATCCTTCGGGCAAAGAAATTGGGCTCACAATGGCAACAGCTCGGTGACGAATTTGAGTCTCTGTGGTTTATTGAAAACCGCGATCACTGGACCGAAGAGGCAATCTCGCTTTATGCACAGCGCAACCGGAGATTTTATGCACTTGTCAAGCGCCTTGAGCAAGCTGCTCTAAATTTTAATTCGGCAGAAAACAACTTCCTGCCGGTGCCCGAACAGGTGCAACTTGGCATAAACGAGACGAGCAGTGGGTACTTCACCTATTGGTTGCTAAACGGCCCATACCGCATCGAGGCATTTTCTCCACCCTTTGCAGATTTTCTCGAGCCCAGCGGTGGCGAAACCCAGGTGCAGCCCATTCCGGGTGATTGGCAAATTGGGACAGACGGGACCAAAAAGATGTGGATGAAGCATCAATCCATACCTGATGATCAGATCGATCTAAGAGCCTACTACGGAGATCTGAAAGGTGCTGTGGTCTATGCATATGCGCAGATCGAGAGCTCTCTCGCTCAGGAAGTTCTGGCCAGCCTGGGCAGCAACGACGGCATCAGTGTCATGCTAAATGGCGAGCTTGTTTTTGACCATCAACATAAACGTAGTTTGATCATTGACGAGGATCGCATCAAACTAAGGCTGCTGGCTG
>CAJQNM010000436.1 GCA_905479665.1 uncultured Saprospiraceae bacterium | reverse complement strand
TATTGTTTTTGCCTCTAACTATTCCGAAGTATGCCTCCTGAAAGTCCCAGAGGGACGGTGCATCCTAACCCAGGGTGGTGTGGAACGAAACCCTGGGCTAGTAAGGATTTGAGACGATGGTGTTTGGCGTCATTTTTGTTTGGGCAGGTGCGAGCAATGCAAAAATGGTGACAAACACGACTGGGCATGCTAGTAGGTATTTTGCTCCCGAAACTTGAGTAATTAAGTGCTGGGGATTGCGGGGCAAAGTCTGTCTGATTGGTTTTACGACGGCTGGAGGCTTATGAAGCTCTTTATGAAGAGTCTGACTAGAGGTGCGGAAACAAGCATCCATCTTGCCAGCTCGCCCACGGTAGCTGGGGTCACAGGAAAATTCTTTGAGCACTGTACCGACAAAGAATCGTCGCCCCTTTCGCACCATGCAGTATTGGCAAAAGAGCTCTAGGATGCTTTTGAAATACTAACTCTGATTCGTTCGCGGCTTCTCTTGCCTGCATACTTCACCAAAAATACTCGATATAGCTCGGCTATTTCTGCGTTTTTGGGCTCGTCTGCAACCAAAATAAGCTAGCGAGCCAAATCGAGCCAGTAATTCAACAGCCTCCTGGGATTACAGCAAAGAGGTCGTGCAAAAGCTCAGTAGGAATAGCAGCGTTGGTTAAACATTTGATTAAAACACTTGTTTAATATCAAATTTTAGGCGTACATTAGCACCAACATCGTCATTGCAGCTATTTCAAAGTGAAAGAACCAAAACAGGATACGGAGCTCATCATCAAAGAAGCAGCCAGGAAGGTTTTTCAGGAGAAAGGCTTTGCTGCTACAAAAACTCGCGATATCGCCGAGCTTGCAGATATAAATTTGGCTTTACTCAACTACTATTTCCGAAGCAAGAAAAAGCTCTTTGACATCATCATGGTTGAAACCTTGCAGTCCTTCTTTGCCGGTGTCATCACGGTGCTAAATAATGAAGAAACGTCGCTGAACGATAAAGTGGCTGACTTTGCAAATCACTATATGGACCTGCTCACTGAAAACCAAAATATGGCACTATTTATCCTCCATTCTGTTAGAGAAAATCCTGTGGAATACATTGCACGTATTGGAATACTAGACCAGGCCAAAGAGTCTGTATTCGTAAGACAATTTATAGAAGGTGTCGCACAGAAAGAAATACCCCCCCTACATCCGATTCATTTTATGCTCAATCTAATGGGCTTGGTCGTTTTTCCATTTATTGCTGAACCCATGATTACGGCTGTGTCCGGCATGCCTAAGGAGTCCTATTTCGAGATGATCCAGGAAAGAAAACGACTTATTCCGATGTGGGTTGAATCCATGCTCAGCGTCAAATAAAAAATTTTGCTCAAATTTAAACATTTGATTAAAACACATGAACAATCTAAAATCAATCTTGCTGCTGCTCAGCCTCTCCTACCTGTTACTCGGAGAAATCACAGCTCAGGTGCAGCAGACCAGTACGACGTCCATAACCATTGATGAGTGCTACCAATGGTCGCGGGAAAACTATCCTTTGATTAAACAACTGGATCTCATTGATCAAACCACTCAATTTAGCCTGGCCAATGCAGCCAATGGAAAATTACCTCGAATTACGCTCAATGGCCAGGCAACATATCAATCTGATGTCACGCAACTACCCATTGAGAATCCCAATTTCGAGATCCCCACGTTAGACAAAGATCAATACAAAATCTATGCGGAGATTTATCAACCACTCACCAACTTCTCGCAGATAAACGCCAATAGAGCAGCAATCTCGCACAATGGCGAAATCGAAAAGCAAAAAACCGAAATCGACCTCTACAAATTGAGAAATCGCATCAACCAGCTCTTCTTTGGTGTGCTCCTTATCCAGGATAAATTAGCTGAATTTGAAACCATCGAAACAGACTTAGATAGTGCACTATTTAAAATAAATGCGGCGATTAAAAATGGTACGGCCACACGTACGGATCAGCAGTTACTCTTGGTAGAAAAAATATCACTTGCTCAACGAATAGATGAAAACAAAGCCACCCAAATGGCCTTTCTAGGTATGCTCTCTACCCTCACCGGTCAAAATATTTTCGAAAATACTGAGCTGATAAAACCAGTCGTCGATAGTATCCAGAAAAGCATCAAAAGGCCGGAGCTCAAGTTATTGAGCCTACAAAAACAATCAATCGCCCTGCAACAAGAACAAATCAAAAGTAGCCTTTTGCCCAATGCGGGCCTCTTTGCACAGGGCGGCTATGGTCGACCAGCTCTCAACTTTCTGAGCAATGATTTTGACTTTTACTACATGGTTGGGGTCAAGATAAATTGGAATCTATCTGGTCTCTACAACTACAAAAACAGCAGAAAATCACTGGATTTATCGAGTGAACTGATCGCCGCACAGGAAGAAGTGTTCTTGCTCAACACATCGCTTACTCAGACCCAACAGTCCTCCGAAATTCGCAAGTATCAGCAGCTGCTCCAAGCTGACCAAGAAATTATCAAAATCAGAGAAACCGTTCTAGAGACAGCCCGCGTGCAATTAAGCAATGGCTTGATTACCACGATTGACTTTGTCAACTATCTAAATGAAGTAAACCAAGCGAGACAAAAACGTGTGTTCCATCAAACTCAACTTCTTCTCGCACAATTTGATTTGAGAAACACCAATGGTATTTAAACCCGACAATATGAAAATTCTATCTAGATCAATACAGGCAAGTCTACTGGTACTCTTATTCTATTCTTGTGAAAATGCGCCCTCAAATTATGATGCTACTGGCAGCTTTGAGGCCATCGAGCGCACCATCAGTGCCGAAGCAACTGGGAAAATAGAATCTCTGCAAATCCGGGAAGGCCAACTACTCAAGAAAGGTGATGTCATCGGTCGCATTGATGTGAGTAACCTGGCTATGCAAAGCGAGCAGATCAAAGCATCAATTACAGCAATCGGCAAAAAGACCAATGACGCCTCGGCCCAAATCAGTATCCTGGAGTCGCAATTAAAAACCCAAGAGGGACAAGCAGCCGCCCTCCAGCAACAGATTGTCAATCTAGAAAAGGAAATAGCACGATTTCAAAACCTGGTCGATGCCAATGCAGTACCACAAAAGCAACTTGATGATTTGGTCGGGCAGAAATTGGTTTTGGATAAACAACTGCAAGTCACTCAAACACAATCGCAAGTTATTGCAGCTCAAATTGAGGCCACCGACATCAACGTCAATATTCAAAATCGGGCCATCCTCAGCGAGATAGAACCCAATCAAAAAAGACTGGAATTGATTCAAAAACAAATGGAAGATGGGATCATCATAAACGAGTACGATGGCACGGTGACCACACAAATGGCCTACGATGGCGAGTTTATCGCCGTGGGCCGACCCCTTTATAAAATTGCCGATTTATCAAACATCACCTTGAGGGCTTACGTGTCTGGAAATCAACTTTCGCAAATAAAACTCAACCAAGAAGTAATGGTCCATACCGATGATGGCATTGGTGGGTTTCAGGAATCGAAAGGCATCATCACCTGGATCAGCAGCAAAGCAGAATTTACCCCAAAAACAATTCAGACCAAGGACGAAAGAGCAAATATGGTGTATGCCATTAAGGTACATGTACAAAATGATGGTCGCTATAAAATGGGTATGTACGGTGAAATAAAATTTCTCTAGAATGTTGGATGTCATTGTTCAAAATATTTCTAAATC
>CAJQNM010000435.1 GCA_905479665.1 uncultured Saprospiraceae bacterium | reverse complement strand
TCAAGTGGTTGCTAAAGCACCAGGCGAATGGCCTGGGTGCTTGCCTGGCAGATGACATGGGGCTGGGCAAGACCATTCAGACCCTTGCGGTACTAAGCCATACCAAGGAAAACCTTGCAGCAGAACCAAGCCAAGTAAGTCTCGCGCATCAATTCGCTTTATTTCAAGAAGAAGGAATCGGAGCTGCACGACCGCTCCAAGCTCTTATCCTCTTGCCCGCCTCTCTAGTATTTAATTGGCTGGAGGAAATCAAACGATTTTGTCCTCACTTTACGGTAGCTACTTACGTAGGTGCACGGAGAAAATCCATGCAGGCTAATCTTGATCAATTTGATGTGGTTTTAACGACCTATCAAACCGCACTCAGAGATATCCAACTATTGCAACAATCGACCTGGGAATATATTGTATTGGACGAAAGCCATATGATTAAGAACAAAGAATCGAAAATATTCCGAGCGGTCAATACACTAAAGACCAATAATAAAATCAGTCTTTCTGGAACCCCCATCGAAAATTCACTTTCCGACCTTTGGTCACAAATGCAGTTCATAAACCCAGACATCTTGGGTACGCATAGATTTTTTAAGAATCAATTCCTTAATCCGATACAAAAACATCAGGATCAAGTAGCACTAGCGCAATTAAGATCTTTAGTGGAGCCTTTTATCCTACGGAGGAAAAAAGCAGATGTGGCCAAAGACCTGCCCGAAATTACTGAGCAGGTGGAATACGTACCCATGACCAAACAACAAGCTGATTTGTTTGAGGAAGAAAAGAGTGCCGCGCGAAATGAGATACTGGCTCTGTCTGAGCAGGCGTCTGGATATACTTTTCATGTCTTTCGGTCGCTGCTCAGATTGCGTCAAATAGCCAACCATCCCGTACTCTTGGATGATCAATACACGGATGAATCTGGTAAATTCAATCTGGTGCTATCGCAGTTAGAAAACATTCTCAAAGCCCACCACAAGGTATTGGTTTTCTCATCCTTTACCTCCCATTTAAATCTTTTCGCGAGGAAGCTAGAAGACCAGAAAATTAATTATTGTCTGCTTACCGGGAAAACCACACAGAAAAACCGAAAAGTGCAAGTTGATTTATTTCAAAAGGATCCCAATTATTCCATCTTTCTCATTTCAATAAAAGCTGGTGGTATAGGACTTAATCTGACTAGGGCCGACTATGTCTTCATTTTGGATCCCTGGTGGAATCCCTTTGTCGAAATGCAAGCAGTAGCCCGGGCCCATCGTATTGGCAGAGAACAACCCATTTCGGTGATCCGGTTTATTTCAAAAGACAGTATAGAAGAGAAAATAATGAAACTTCAAGCAAGGAAAAGAGTTTTGGCTGCAGAGCTTATTGAAGATGAGGAGCAAATCAACCTGGCCAAGGCAGATGTACATTTTTTACTGGAGTAACATCACCATAGTCTCACTCATGTAGTCCTTCATTTTGCAGGTACTCAATTAGTTCTTTTGGCCTGTCCGTCATAATGGCGTTGGCTCCTCGCTTAATCAACCATCCCCAAGCAGATTCAGGGCCCTCTACCAGCGCCATTTCATCCGTATGGCCTGCGACCAAATCATCCCAAAGAGCAACAGCCAGGAAGGTGTCTCCCTGTTTTCTTAGCTGCGGAATAAGTTTGAAAGTTTCAGCGCTTTCGGAATGGAAAAGTGTCTCATACATGAAGGGATCCAGGGTGCCTTCGTAATTTGCCAGGTAGTTCTTGACATCTGCATTCTCCGACCACAGTTTTGGCATATAGATAATGGAATCTAATAAGCTTCCATATTTTTCTCGCATGACCGCGTAAGAATCATTTCCCTTGAAAATTGCATGGTCGATCGTCTCAGTCACTTTTAGCACATCATAGGCTTCTCTAACTGTTTTTCCTTCTGTCTTGTCGAGGTTAACCATAATTCTGCCCTTTGCAAGAAGCATTATTTCTTCTAGGGTGGGTACCTGAAGTTGGCTGCCTCTTACTCCACACGCATTTTTGAGGCGCAATTGCTTTATTTCCTCCAAGGTCAAGTTGCTGACTGGACCAGTTCCATTCGTGGTGCGATCGACAGTGAGATCATGCATAGCGACCAGATGCCCATCTTTAGTCAGGCGAACATCAATCTCGACAATATCCACTCCTAAGTCTATGCAGCGCTGGATGGCTTGCAGAGAATTTTCCGGGGCATACCTCCAGTCACCTCGGTGAGAAACCACCAACACATAGGCATCTACCGGATTTTTAAGACGGTGGAGAATTTTCTCGACATTTGCATCTTCTGCCAAGCTATCTGATTGCACTCTAGACGTGGATCCTTGCGTAAATCCAGCAGTAATGAAAGAGCAAATAAGCGCTATGGAAATAATTAATTGCATATAAGTTGTTTTACTATTCAATATCCAGCATTTTGAGTAATAGCCGGGTCTGTATCGATCTGACTTTGCGGAATAGGTAACACCAAATGGTTGTCGTTGATAACTACACTTTTGCCATTTTCCATAAACCAGGTGTTCATGGTTTGGACGGCAGTTCCGTATCGTTTAAGATCGAACCAACGATGACCTTCGCCAATAAACTCAAATCTCCTCTCTCTGCGTATGTCCTCTCTCAATTCACTTTGGGTGCCAGCTATTGTGTTTTCTAATCCAGCTCGATTTCTCACCATGTTGAGGTATGGCAAAGCTTCGGTTGTATTACCTGCTTCATTTAAGGCTTCGGCATACTTCAGCAACACGTCAGCGTAGCGAATTACGTAGTAATCACTTTCGCCATCGTTTACACCTGTAGCAGACACTTCATATTTTAGGGAAAAGTAAAATGGATTGGCCTCCATATCAAGACCGATATAATCCTGCCTCCGCGTGTCTTCGGCCTCGAATGAGCTAACAAAGTCACTGGAGGGTAAATTATGACCCTTTGCATTGGCCGTGGTTCCACTGGGTCTGAACTGAGATGCCGCCGGACTACCTTCTCTGTTGCCATTGACGCCGCTGGAAAATTGTACTTCAAATAGAATTTCACCACTGCCTTCATTATTTTTGCCAAATATATCAGCGGTCGTCGGCATCAAGCTATAGGTGCCAGAACTAACCACCGCTTGAAAACTGCTCACTGCACCGCTGTAGTTCCCCTGCAGCATTTGGACATTACCCAATAAGGATTGTGCTGCTCCTTTTGCAGGTCTCCCTGTAACTTTGTCAATGGGTAAATTCTGAATGGCATCGCTCAGGTCTTGCTCGATCTGGCTATATAC
>CAJQNM010000434.1 GCA_905479665.1 uncultured Saprospiraceae bacterium | reverse complement strand
TTTGACCGGACCGGACAATGCCCCTCGAGAGGCCTGCTTCGTATATTCACCTATCGTGTTATCACTGAGCTTGAAATCCCATTCCGCAACACCATCAGGAATACCATCTGCGGCTTTCGCTGCCAGCGCCTCTTGGCTGCTCTTCAGCACCTGCTTAAAGTCCTTGGCAAACGCGAGGCCAGAACTGTATTCCTTGTTTAGCCTTTGCGCTGCTACCGCTTTATCGATCTCGCTCTGATGGTATTCAGGTAAACCGGTGAGCGAATCTGCTTTGTAAGTGTAGCCACTTATCACCAAGGTGTAGGTGAAAAGCATGATGCCCAACGCCGCCAAAAATAAGCCTAGTTTTTCCAGGATTCTCATGAGGTTGTCGCTTTTAGGAACCTAAGCACTTTGTTGAGTTTACGCTCGCCTTTATGGCTGATGGATTTTTGGTACTGTTGATTATAGGCAGCTACGATCTCCAGCTCATACATCTTATAGAACTCTGGGTCAAAATTTGCCAGCGCTAATTGCGTCATCACTTCATCGACATGTGTTTCTTCCTTGATCCACTTTTCGCAGACCTCATGTCGAAATCGAATGCCCAAAAGATTAAAGCCCAAAATAGCCTGTGAGCTGCTGTCGAAGACTACCCTGAGACTTTTCTTTCCACACTCAGATTTCCAGAAAAAACTGTCTTTCCCCTCGGTAGGTTGGGTAGGTACGTCGCCGTATACCTGGTACTCGATATCGAGAAATTTGGCAGAATTAAACCAAATACCGGGATTGTAAGCGATTTTTTGATTGGCAATGGTGTGTGCTACTGTTTCTCCCATCATCCGCCCGACATACCAAACTGCTTCGATGGATCGGCGACCTTCCGGAGGATTTCGCAGTTGAGCACAATCCCCAATGGCGTAGACATCGGGCATATTGGTTGCAAGGTATTCATCAACTAGTATTCCTCTGTCCGTCTCCAGATCAGTCTCCTTAAGCCAAGTGATATTAGGACTCACGCCGGGAGTGAGACCAACGTAGCCGCAATCGATGCGATCTCCCGTCTCCTTGACGACGACCCCAGCTACACGCCCCTGGCCATCATCGATGATCTCCTCCAGATTGACCCCCAAAAGCAGATCAAAATGGTGCTCTCGGATGTGGTCGGAGATCATGGCAGACTCCTCAGCCGGCAAAACATTGTTCCAATAATCGGACTCTCGCACAAGCAACGTGACTGGAATATTGCGTGATGCAAACATTTCAGCCATTTCAATCCCAATCAATCCCCCTCCTACGATGACTGCTCTCTCAAGACCTGGGCTGAATCGCTCCATGTGTTCTAAATCTTGCCGAGAGTACAGCCCGGACACTCCCTTCAAATCCTGCCCTGGCCAGCCAAATTTGTTGCTCTTGGAACCGAGGCAAAGTATGAGCTCATCATACGAAAGCTCAGCGCCCTCTCGCAGTGACAGTAGTTTGGCCGCAAAGTCGATCGAGTCCACATGATCCTGGACCAGTTTTATTTCATTCTTATCCCAAAACCAATCTTCGTAAGGCTTGATGTCCTCCCAGCGCATATGGCCCATGTACACGTACATCAGGGCGGTGCGTGAGAAAAAATGGGGTGTCTCCGAGGAGATGACTGTGATCTTTCGATCAGACAACTTTCGCAGCGTACGTGCAGCGGTGATCCCGCTTATGCCATTGCCAATTATTACTGTGTGCATTTTATGCTCGTAATATAGAATATTCGTAAAGGCTCCGAGCCCTAACCCTACCTACTCGATTGTCTCCCGCCCGCTAAAATGGAGTGAATTACCCGGTTATTTAAAAGTTAAACCAACACATGGGTAAAATCCACATCTCATTTTTGTGTAAATTTATTGTGTGTGGGAGGCCATTTCGTTCGTCTCCCTTTTGAAAACAGTTTGAATGATAAGACTTGTACTCGCATTTTTTCTTTTCCTATCGACACTATGCCTTTCGGCTCAGGTGACACTGAGTCTTAGTCCCGAGGCTGTAGAGTTGGATGTGGATGAGACTCAATTTGAGACGGTCGCTCACTCATGGCTTGTCAATACCTCGGAAGAAGCCAAAGTATATCGATGGAAACGCGAGGTGGAGTCTGTGACTGAAGGCTGGGAAAGTGCGATTTGCGACTTTAATGCCTGCTACAACACTACTGTTGATTCTTCCATCACTGATTTGGAATTGGGCCCTGGTGATACGACCAATCTCGATGTTCACATTCGCCCCATGGGAGTAGACGGTATTGCGCACGTCAGATTGGTTGTTTTTGAGGTGGCCAATCCAGCAAACAGAATCGAAGGCAACTATTATTTCAATCAGTCCGTCTCGAGTAAAGAGTCGTTTAGAACCAGTGACATTAAGATCTTTCCAAACCCTGCACGCGATTACTTTCAGTTATCCTCTTACGCGGATGTAGATCGGGTCATCATCTACAATATGGCGGGTGCCGAGATGAAGTCTTTGCTAGCCTACCAGGATGAAAAATTTGATGTGTCAGACTTGCATCGTGGTCTCTACCTGGTGCGCCTGGTAAATCGTCGCAACCACGTCCTTAAAGCACTCCGTCTGAACAAGCGGTAACTAGCAATATTGGTCCGTGCACTAGACCGGATATTCCACAAAATTTCTTGGCGTCTCGTACAGCCGCACAAAAACTTCGTATTCTTTTCCGAGCCTGTTGCTCATCAGTTGCCAAATCACAATGCAGAGATTTTCAGCAGTGGGATTGAGATCCTTAAATTCTGGAACATCCAGATTGAGATTCTTGTGGTCAAAACGATCTTCAATTTCTTCCTTGAGAATGTCTTTAAGGGTTTTTAGATTAATCACCATGCCTGTCGTCGGATCGACCTCCCCAACTACCTTGATCTCCATCTCGTAGTTGTGACCATGAAAATTCGGGCTCGTGCAAATGCCAAACACTTCATTGTTTTTCTCAGCAGACCATTCATCATTGTAGAGACGGTGAGCGGCATTAAAATGACCAGTTCTAAATATTGCAACTTTCATAAAATTAGATCGTTTGTGCAGCACAAGATAAGACCCAATCGCAGCCTACCCTAGGTGAAGCAAAATTTCCTAATTTTAAGAGAAGATTCAAAAGACGTCTTAGCAGGATGATATCGTTTGAGTCAGGAGTAGACGGAGACAGAGGAAGAGGCAGGATAGCAATAGAAAAATGACTTCACCATACATGTAGCCTAAAAGTTGGCTGCGACCACAGTACATAGAGCACTTAGTGTCATGTTAATGAATGACAAGAGTGAGTGTTTTGTATTTCTTTGCCTGTTCTTTTTACTCCTATTCATAGGAAAAAATCTTTATTGATGCGCTTTGAGCAGGTATTGGGTCAGTCTGAGTTAAAGCAGATGATAACGTCATCTTTGCAAGAGGATCGTTTAGCTCATTCCTTCATTCTACTGGGCCCTGCAGGCTATGGTGCTTTGCCACTCGCCCTCGCAACCGCCCAATTTCTCCTCTGCAAAAATCGCTCAGAAACGGATGCATGTGGTGAATGTTCCAGCTGCCACAAAGCTGCAAATTACATCCACCCCGATTTGCATTTCAGCTTTCCTACCATTAAACCCAAAGGCTCAAAACCAGTCACCTCACTCGACTGGATGAAGGAATGGCGCAGCTTCCTGCACAAAAACCCGTATGCCAACATTCATGAATGGCTCATCGATTTGGGAGGTGATAATAAACAAGGCAATATAACCCGAGATGAATGCGTCCGGATCGTCAAGACGCTTGGATTAAAAAGCTTCGAAAGCGAGTACAAGATTCAGTTGATTTGGATGGCAGAGTACTTGGCCAAAGAGGGCAATCGCTTGCTCAAGCTCATTGAAGAGCCTCCCCCTGGGACCGTTTTTATCCTCATGGCGGAACAAGAGCAAAAGGTACTCAATACCATCCTCTCCCGATGTCAGATCTTGCGTACTACCCCAATCAACGATGCCGACATCAAAGAACATCTACGTAAACTTGAGACTCCTGATGATGATCTAGATCGCATTGTTAGGATTGCAAAAGGCGATGTAAACTTAGCGATCCAACTCACCTCTGCAGAAGGTCTTTTTGGTGCAGATATGTGGCTTAAGTGGCTCCGTGTCCTTTACAAGAAAAACCCGCTTGAGATGGTCGACTTTAGCGATGAATTTGCCCGCCTGGGTCGCGAAAGTCAAAAGGCATTTCTCACCTATGGATTGCACTTTTTGCATGAAATGGTGCGTCAGCAAAGTCATCCCGGACTGCAACCAAATCTCCCGAAAGTGGAGTCCGTCGCAATGGTCAAGATAAGTCAGATGCTTTCTCTCAATCACACTTTTCAGGCCATCGCCTTGCTCGAAAAAAGTATCTATCACTTGGAGCGTTACGCCAACACAAAAGTTCTTATGCTGGACAATAGCATCCGTCTCAGCAAATTCTTTGACATAAACAAAGAAGGGCAAGATGCATCACAAAAAAAGATGAACGTATGAGTTGTGGCAGTTGTGGTAAAACCAAAGAAGGATCTGATCCTACGGGTTGTAACAGCAATGGCGGTTGCAGCACCGGATCTTGCAATCGGCTCAATACGTTCGACTGGCTGGCCCGCACCGAAATCGAAGACCAAAACAACCATGGCATTATCGAGGTGTCTTTTAAGAACGGTGTGCGCAAGGACTTTTACGCCGTACCGAGACAGTCCATGGTCCTCAACTCGGGTGATATGGTGGTGGTCGATACAGGCTCGGGTTCTGATGTAGGTAGGGTGAATCTGACAGGTGCACTAGTGCGGCTCCAGATGAAAAAGAAAAAGGTAAGCGAAGACCGACTCTTTAAGTCCGTGCGACGTATCGCTGGTCATCGAGATCTCGAACGCTTGCAGGAATCTCGGGCACGTGAAAAGGAAACGATGATCCGCGCTCGTGCCATCACTCGCTCACTCGGTTTGGACATGAAGATCAGTGATGTGACCTTTCAGGCCGATGGCCGAAAAGCAACGTTCTATTTCATCGCCAATGGCCGCGTAGATTTTCGTGAGCTGATCCGGTCGTTTGCAAGGGAATTTAGGATCAAGATTGAAATGCGTCAGATCGGCTCGCGACAAGAGTCATCACTCGTAGGCGGAATTGGATCATGTGGAAGAGAACTCTGCTGCTCGACCTGGCTCACTAACTTTAAGAATGTGTCGACCAGGGTAGCGCGCTACCAAAATCTGTCGATAAATCAGTCCAAGCTTTCTGGTCAGTGTGGGCGCCTCAAGTGTTGCCTCAATTATGAACTTGATCTTTACCTCGAAGCAGTCCGTAGTTTTCCACTAAAGGCCGAGAAGCTCAGAACCATCGAAGGCACAGCCTACTTCATTAAGGTAGATATCTTCAAAAAGCTGATGTTTTACAGCTTGAAAACAGAGATGGGTAGATCCAGGCTCCTCGCCTTAGACATCGCCGCTGTCAAGAAGATTAAAGCCATCAATAAAGCAGGCGATTTGCCTGAATCCTTCAACAACTTTATTGTAACTACCGAGTTAGAAGATGATGGCATGGATTTCGATGCTGATTTGACCGGTAGTATTGTCCTGAAGGAGGAGAAGAAAAGACACACTGGTCGCCGCAAAGGCAAAGGAAGAGGTGGAAAGAAGGGCAATCAAAAATCCAGAGGTCGGAAAAGGAATCCGGATAAATAAAATTGAGAAATTTAATTTACGAATAGGTTTACAATGTACGATGTAGCAATAATTGGTTCTGGTCCAGGAGGATACGTGGCAGCCATTAGAGCAGCTCAATTGGGGTTTAAGACGGTGATCATAGAGCGCTACCCAACGCTTGGTGGCACCTGCTTGAACGTGGGTTGTATTCCATCGAAAGCCCTGCTTGATTCGTCAGAACACTTCCACAATGCCAAAACAAAATTTAGTGCGCATGGTATCCTGCAGGAGGGACTTCAAGTGGATATGCCGCAGATGATCAAACGCAAGGATGAGGTGGTGGGCCAAACCTGCGACGGCGTTGCTTTTCTGATGAAGAAAAACAAAATTGACGTCTTCCACGGTCATGGCAGTTTCCTCTCTCCACAAAAGATATCCATCAGCAGTGAGGGCAAAACACAGGAGATCGAGGCCAAAAATACGATCATCGCTACCGGTTCGAAACCCGTTACGCCGAAGGCCTTCAACTATGATAAGAAACGAGTCATCACCTCGACTGAAGCCCTCAACATTTCGGAAGTGCCAAAACGAATGGTGGTCATTGGGGGTGGTGTGATTGGACTGGAACTCGGATCCGTCTATGCTCGATTGGGTACGGAAATCGAAGTCGTCGAGTACGTTGATCGCATCATCGCAGGGATGGATCGCGACTGCAGCAAGGAGCTGCAGCGAGCCCTTAAGAAATTGGGCATAAAATTTCATCTGAAGCACAAAGTCACTTCTGTTATTGCAGAAGAAAATGGCGTGAAGGTAGGGGTGCAGAAGCGAGACAGCGAAGAGACTTTTGAACTCGAAGCCGACTATTGTCTGATCTCCGTAGGTCGTCGACCCTATACCGAAAATCTGGGTTTGGAGAAGGTCGGAGTAAAGCTCGATGACCAAGGAAGGATCGCAGTCGATGAGCATCTACAGACATCCGTAGGGGGCATCTATGCGATCGGAGATGTCGTGCAAGGCGCCATGTTGGCACATAAAGCTTCGGAGGAGGGCGTTTTTGTCGCCGAGTTACTCGATGGGCAAAAACCACATGTAAACCACCTTCTCATCCCCGGAGTAGTCTATACCTGGCCGGAAGTCGCCAGCGTGGGTTATACCGAAGATCAGCTAAAGGAAAAAGGCATTGCCTATAAATCCGGTAAGTTTCCGATGAAGGCGCTAGGACGCTCCCGAGCAAGTATGGATACGGAGGGCA
>CAJQNM010000433.1 GCA_905479665.1 uncultured Saprospiraceae bacterium | reverse complement strand
TATAGGCATCGCTGCATCACTACTCATGTTGCTCTTTGCACGTCATGAGTGGAGCTTTGATGGATTTCATTCCAAAGCGGATATGACCTATCGGGTTTGGGTAAAAGAGTTTGTGGAAGGTCACACCCATTTTAATACCGTAACTCCGATCATTGTCGGAGATGCCCTAAGTGGGTCATTCCCCCAAATTGATCGGGTCACACGTATCGTTAATACTAATTATTTAATTCGATCGACCACCGAAGAAGCTACGGATGAATTAGTCTATTTCGTTGATCCTCAATTTCTGCGAGTTTTTGATTTTGAAGTGCTACACGGCAATCCAACATTTGCGGATCCCAGTGAAATAGTCCTCACAGAGTCTGAAGCAGAGCGCCATTTTGGGCGGGTTGATGTCGTGGGAGAAAAACTCGAGGTAAATGTAGATAGTGAGTGGCAACCGCGCACGGTTAGTGCAGTACTCGCTGATGTCCCGGACAATTCCAGTTTGCAGTTTTCTTACCTGGTCCCATACAGTATTTTTGACCAGGGTCTTTCAGAAAATGCCCGAGCTTGTTGGACCTGTGTTTTTGGGGAGACCTACGTACAGTTGAACAACCAGGGATCAGTTGAAGACTTGGTAGCGATAACGACCCCATATTTCGACAAGGAGGTCGAGGATATTTATCCTGCGGGTGATTATCAAGTAGGCTTTCAAAATCTGAAAGATATCCATCTAAATAAGGAGTATCCAGAAGGAATTGCTTCGGTGAGTGATGGCAGGTATCCCTATATCATGTTGGGAATAGCGCTACTTATCCTTATTCTGGCAGGTATTAATTATGTAAATCTTGCTGTAGCACGATCGCTTACACGGTATAAGGAAGTCGGGATCCGCAAGGTGGTGGGTGCTGACCGGAAACAGATCATCTTGCAACATGGCGGTGAAGCGATCGTACTAACTTTGGTAGCTGCGGGTCTAGGCCTCCTGATCTCAAAAATATTATTACCACAATTTAATTTACTTTTTGGGCAGTCACTTTCATTGGCTATTTCGCCGCAATTAATTGCTGCCTTAGTATTGGGCAGTATCTTGCTCGGAGCAACGGCAGCACTGTATCCGGCAGCAGTCCTCTCACGCTTTAGGCCATTAGATATCCTGACTCAAAAAGGAGGCTCCTCACTTGGCAACAAGCAGACTGTGCTCCGCTCACTGGTCGGATTTCAGTTCTTTCTTTCTGTCGGATTGTTGATTGCTGCATTGGCAATTCGCAAGCAGGCAGACTATCTCACCAGTAAGAGTTTAGGATTTCATGATGTAGCCACTATGGTAGTGCCATTGGCGAGCACAGGTTCTCTCAGTGATGATTTAGCGAATAGTCAAGTCATCACTAATCAGTTGCGCAACCAAACTCAGGGTACTTCGATCCAGAGTGTATCTTGGTCAAACCATGTTTTCGGGACGCCTGGATGGATGCGTTTAGGGTACATGGATGAAGGCACCAATGCATTTAAGTCCTTTCACCTCAATGGTGTCGACCCGACTTTTGTGCAGGCTTTTCAACTGGATATGATTGAGGGATCAGATTTTCAAGTGGAAACATCGGGTGACGACAATAGTGTTATGGTCAATGAAGCCTTCGTGCGAAATTTCAATTTGATAGATCCAGTAGGATCGGTTCTTCCTGGGCCCTTTCAAGACTTCCGTATCAGAGGCGTATTGGCTGATTTTCATTTCGCATCGTTGCATCAAGAAATAGAGCCCCTCGTGCTGGCCACCAATCCATTAGCGGTCGTAAATGCCTCACCAGATTTTGTCACCTTTGCTTCACCCAATCCGAAACTTAGTATAAAACTTGCAGGTGCTTCATTGCAAGAGGGAATTCAAACTGTCCGTTCTTTCTGGCAAGAAAATGTAGCTGGTGTTCCGTTTGATTTTTCTTTTGTCGAAGACGATCTGAACAAAATGTACCAAGCCGAAACCCGTCTCAATGGGATCGCTACTGCGGGAACAGTGTTGGCAGTTATTATCGCAGCACTCGGTATTTTTGGGATTAGCGGAATCGCACTAAATCGTCGGAAAAAAGAGCTTGGCGTACGCAAGATACTTGGTGCGACAAGAGGAGATTTGATTGGCTTGCTGTTTAAGGATTTTGGACTTGTGCTGATCATGGCCATTGCCGCGGCCATTCCCCTCAGTGCCTGGATCGTCACCCACTGGCTACAGGATTTTGCCTACCATACCAACGTTGGGGTAGCGACCTATCTTACTGCGTGCGTTGTACTGGTAGGCGTTTGTGCCTTGGCAATAATGGGGCAAGGACTCAAGGTCGCCCGGCTAGATCCAGTTCATTCGATCCGCGAAGATTAAGAAGGTACGACACAGGGAACTCTGATCGATAAAGCTGTCACTGAGTTTTAGAGATACCCTGAAACAGACCTGTTCACTTGCGAACTATAGAATGTCCATTTTTGGACACCCTTTATTAATATTTATTAATATGTATATGTGTAAAAAGCAGATATACAAGCTAATAAGATTTTGGCATGGCTCTTCCATACAGAATGGTATAGGAGGATTACTCTGCCCATTTGATTTTGTCACTTACTATCAAACATGTTTAGAAACAACTTAAAATTCGCCATCCGTACCCTGACTAAGAGCAAGGCATACAGCTTGATCAACATCTTGGGACTAGCAGTCGGTATTGCAGCTGCCCTATTGCTGTATCGGATGGTAAGCTATGAGTTTAGCTTCAATCAGAATTTTGAAAATTATAGTCAGCTCACTCGAGTTGTCTCGGAGAGTCCGACCAGCACCACTGGTTCTGGAAAAGGCGTTTGTGTACCTATTCCTGCCATGGAGGCCATGAATATAGCGACAGCAGAAATGGTCACGATGAGTAAGACGCGTGAATTTTGGCCCAGCTTTACCATCCCTGGTGAAGGCCAGAGCGCTATGAAGAAATTTGGCTTAGATCGAGGTGATACCCCTCTAATGGTTGAGTCCACGTTTTTTGACATATTCAGCTTGCCATGGGTTACTTCACCTGCGATAGCAGATATGGAAGAGCCTAATAGCATGGTACTCTCACACAGCTGGGCAGAAAAGTGTTTTGGTTCAGCGGAAAATGCGCTCAATCAAACCATGATGCTGGATAATATTTATCCGATCAAGGTGGTTGGGGTAATCGAAGACCTGCCATCAAATTGTGATTTCAGCGCACCATTCTTTGTCTCCTATGCTACTTTAAAAAGCAAGGAAGATTACTTCTTCCTGGGAGATCATTGGGGTAGTTGCAGCTCAAATGATCAGGTCTATATGCAACTCAATTCTGGAGTAACTATAGATGCGGTCGATCGTGTGCTGAAGACCGTAGGTGAAGAGGAATACAGTGAAGATGGAGTTCGGAATAAATTTCACCTTCTGCAGCCCATCTCCGACCTCCATTACAACGACGACCTGGGGAATAGTGGCTCTCACACGATCGCAAAAAATAGATTGAAAGTTTTGGCCCTTATCGGTTTGCTTATCCTCCTGATGGCATGCTTTAATTTCATCAATCTGGCCAATGCGCATTCTACACTACGTGCCAAGGAAGTTGGTGTTCGCAAGACCTTGGGTGGTATGCGGAGTCAACTCGCGGCACAATTTTTAGTGGAGACGGCTTTGATTGTAGTTGTAAGTACTTTCCTGGGGATTCTCGTAGCTGAACTCTGTGCTCCACTATTGCAGAAAGTATCTGAGGTGCCTCCAGGCACGGCAATGCTTTCGGGGTGGAAGTCGATCGGATTTGTTTCCCTGGTAGGTATTTCGGTCATTTTTCTGGCTGGATTATATCCTGCTCTTGCGCTCGCTTCATTCAAGCCAGTCGAAGCACTGAAAAATGATCGGCAAAATTCTTTTATGGCCGCCAGTTCTGTACGGAAGGCACTAGTGGTGCTTCAGTTTGTGGTTGCTCAGGCCCTGATCATTTCCATCATTATTGCCTTGGCACAATTAAAATATATCCGGTCACAAGACATGGGATTCGAGCAAGACCTGGTCTACACTTTTGAGTTTAATTCTGACAGCAGCACGATTTCTCGGCAGTCAGCTCTAAAGCAGTCGTTGTTGCAATTGCCAGATGTGGAGGCGGTGAGCTTAAATAGTGATCAACCTTTCTCCGGCAGCACCTGGGCATCAAATTTTTACTTTGACAATCGCCCAGAGGATGAAGAGTTTTCCATTACCCTAAAATTTACCGACGAAGATTATCAAAAAACCTATCAGCTTGAGATGCTTGCCGGTCGATGGTTGCAGCCATCTGACACCATGCGAGAATGCGTAGTAAATCAATTATTGGTTGATCGGCTTGGTTTTGCCGAGGCTTCGGAGGTTATCGGAAAAACGATAAAGACGGGTGGTCAAAAAATCGACATCGTTGGCGTGACCGATAATTTTTATGCGCACAGTATGCGAAGCGCGCATTTGCCATTAATGATGACCACACGCAAGCCATATTATTGGGAAGCAGGAGTGAAAATCAGACCTGAAAATGTGAGTGGAACGATAGCATCTATCCAGCGTGTATACGATGAAGTCTTACCGGAGCAAGTTTTCCAAGGCCGATTTTTTGATGAAAACATTGCCCAGTTTTACGAAGAAGACCAGAGGCTAGCATCGGCCTGTTGGGGATTCGGTCTATTGGCAATTTTTATTTGTTGCCTGGGTTTATTTGGCCTGGCTGCTCACACTGCAGCCCGTCGCACCAAAGAAATTGGAATTCGAAAAGTACTAGGGGCTCGCATTGGCGGTTTAGTGCAGTTGCTTTCGCGAGAGTTCATGCTTTTAGTGGTGATCGCATTTCTGATTGCGATACCAGTGGCATGGTACTTCATGTCTACCTGGCTCAATGATTTTGTATTTCGGATTGATATACCGTGGTGGTCTTTTGCCTTGGCAGGACTGGTCACACTACTTATCGCTTTTATAACAGTGGGTTTTCAAACGCTACGTGCAGCTCTTGCAGACCCGATCAAGAGCTTACAATCAGAGTAGTTATGACACAGGAAAAATTGTTGATGACTACTTAAAATGACTTAGGAATTATGTGGAAAAATTACATCAAGACAGCATTTAGAAGTATTCGTAGCAATCCCCTTTTTTCTCTTCTAAATATGATGGGATTGGCTATGGGAATTTCCATTGCCAGTTTACTTATTCTTTATTTGCAAAACGAGTGGTCGTTCGATCATAATCACGGCAACGTAAAAAATATTCAACGGGTACTTGTTCATGCTGATTTGGGCGAAGAAGTCATGAAGTGGGCCAATGCTCCCAATGCTGTGGGGCCTACGGCTCTTGATAATATCCCGGGCATTGAAAATCAAGTGCGTTTGCTAAAGCATAATTTTGGAGATCTCGCTTTTATCCAGGTGGATAACCAAACCTACACCGAAGACCAATTTTATTGGGTGGATTCAACCATTGCGGATGTTTTTGACGTCACCATTGTAGAGGGAGGACGAAGCAATCTTCTTAATGAGCCCAACCAAGTCATGCTGTGCAAATCAGCGAGCGATCGAATTTTTGGAAATCAAAACCCGATCGGTCAAAAAATTACGGTTGATCACAATTATGAGCTAGAAGTGATCGCCGTATACCAGGATTTTCCACAAAATTCCAGTCTCGATGCCGAGATGTTGGGATCGTTTGCAACCACAAATTATTCCAAACGGTTAAGTTGGAGCAACAGCAGTTTTGAAACCTATTTGTTACTCCATCCCGATACCGATCCAGCGCAGACCACGACTGCCTTAAATGACCTGGTCACTGCAAATGTGGAGGAAAATGGCCGTTGGTATACATTGTCTCTGCAGGAGCTAGGGGATGTGCATCTTGGCTCGGCAGACATCTCCAGTTCCTACACCAGTCGTCTCGGTGATCCCATGCAGTTGCGGTTGCTTTTCTTTCTGGCCATAGCCGTGTTGCTGATCGCCAGCATAAATTATATGAACCTTTCCACAGCCCGCTCTGAACAGCGCGCCAAAGAGGTGGCAATCAATAAGACAATTGGTGCCAATCGCGGTTCCATCATGCTCAAATTTTACATAGAGACATTTATTCTGGTGGTTTTGGCCTTGGGTGTGAGTCTGGTCATTCTGACCCTGGGCATGCCTTACTTTAATGTCCTAGCCGAAAAGTCTTTTGCAGTAAGTGATCTTTTCACGGCTTCATTTTTAGGCCCAGTGGTTTTGATCACCTTGTTGATCGTAGTATTGTCGGGGGCCTATCCAGCAATTTACCTAAGTGCATTTTCACCATCTAATCTTTTCAACAAGAAGAGTAGTAATCATGGATGGTCAGCACTCATTTTCCGTAAGGGCCTGGTGGTCTTACAATTCTGTGCATCACTCATCATTATTGTGGCCACAATTGCCTTCTATCGTCAGTTGCAATTCATTCAAAATAAATCACTGGGGTATGCTCCCGAGCAGGTACTAGCGGTGTCGACGGCAGGTGCGAAAGGCACTGAGGAAGTAACTGCTTTTGTGGATGGGCTTGGTAGAATACCAAGTATCTCGACCGTCTCGAGAGTCCAAGCATTTCCAGGACACGACGCCAGCGGCCGCAGCATCAGCAAACCCATGGACCCAGAGAAGTCGATCATCCTGCAGTCGTGCCGAGCCGATGCAAATACGGTAGATGCACTATCGTTGGAGCTTCTCGCTGGACGAAGTCTACCGGAAGACGGGATGACCAATGATTCGATCGTACAAGTGGTCGTAAATGAGGAGGTAGTGCGCTATTTAGAATACACTCCAGAGGAAGCGATCGGAAAGGAAGCGCCCAGTCTTTTCTACAATAAATATACCGAGATCGTGGGGGTCGTAAAGAACTTTCATTTTGAATCTTTTCACCGACCGATTGGAGCGTACGTGCTGCACAACAATCCTTCGGAGTGGAGAAATTACACGTTGGTAAAAATGAATACCTCGGATATACGATCCAGCATGCAAGACATTGAAGCCACCTTTCGGAAAACTGTGCCCAACTCGGCATTCGAGTATACTTTTTTAGATGATTATTTGGACAGACTCTACCGCAGCGAAGATCGTACCGCTAGAATATTTCTCTTGTTTGGGGGTATCTCCATTTTTATTGCCTGTTTGGGTTTGTTCGGCCTTACGGCATACAAGGCAGAGCAGCGCAAAAAGGAAATCGGTATCCGAAAAGTGCTTGGCGCCAATGTGTCAAGCATTGTCTATTTGCTGTCGAGAGAATTTCTAGTATTGGTCCTCATCGCACTCATCGTTGCAATTCCACTTGCCTGGTATCTCCTCTCAGAGTGGATGAATAATTATGCATACTCTGAGGGAATTTCGTCAGGGCCATTTGTGGTTGCAGGTTTGGTTTCCATATTGGTGGCCATGATTACGACCGGTTTGCAGTCTTTACGCGCTGCGAATAGCAACCCGATAGATGCGATAAGCGCGGAATAAATTTATAGTTAATAATGAATAATGAATAGTGAATAATGAAATGCGGGCGGACTCCCCTTCAGGGGTCGGGGGTAGAGAATAATTGACAGTTGAAAATGGAGAATTGAAAATGGGTGAAGGAGGTGAGCTCAGCTTAGGTACCAAACCTGAGGCAGGGGGAAGAATAATTGATAATGGACAACTGATAGTGAATAGTGAATAAATAATGAATAATGAAATGCGGGCAGACTCCCCTTCAGGGGTTGGGGGGCAGAAAATAAATAATAATTAATAATAGCCGACTAATGGTTAATAATAAAAATGACTACGCAACCCTTCTTATTCGAAGCTGTCTTTGGCTTGTAGCAAAATTATTAATTATTAACTAGAAAAGATGATACTAAAACAAGCCATACGAACGCTGACAAAGAATAAATTTTATTCCCTGTTGAATATTGGGGGCTTATCTCTCGCGGCCATCTGTGGTGTGTTTATCTACCAATTTATCACGTACGAAAATTCGTACGATACCTTCCATGAGGAATCGGAAAATATTTATAGGATAGCGAGCTTTTACGGAGACCAGGGTTTACCTAGCAACGGTGATGCCATGAATTGCGCTCCATTGGGGCCAGCCATCAAAGATGATTTATCGAGCGTGGTAGAATACGTGCGCCTGAGCCCGGAATATGGACGGGTCGTCTTCCAAATTGGTGATCAACAGTTTGATGAGGAGACCGTCTATTACACGGACAATAGTTTTTTCAGTGTCTTTAACTACGACTTGATCTCAGGCGATCCGGGTACTGCATTGCTTGAACCCGCAACCGTGGTGCTTAGCCTCGATGCAGCTGAACGCTACTTTGGAGATCAGGAAAATTGGACCGAAAGTCCGGTGGGTAAGACCATTCGAGTGAACTCACGCCATGATCTAGAGGTGACAGGAGTACTGGAGAAGATCCCAGACAATACCCACTTGAAATTTGGGGCCTTGATATCATTTCCCACTTTCTTAGCCCTGAACGGTGACCCAACCCAAGAATGGCATTGGAACGATTTTTATACCTACCTCAAAACACAACCGGGTATAACAGCAAGTACCTTACAAGAGCAACTGGATGTGTTTGGCAAACGTAAGCATGCAGATGATGGCCCAGGTATGCAGAAGACCTATTTAGTGCAACCGGTTGAAGATATCCACCTGCATTCTAAACTACCTTACGAGACCGAGCCCGGTGGTAGTACAGCTGCCCTACGGATTTTATATCTCGTAGGATTATTTATAATTTTTATTGCTTGGGCAAACTATGTCAATTTGGCCACGGCCAAAGCACGTGACCGAATTCAAGAAGTAGGACTGCGCAAGGTTCTTGGTGCCAGCAAAGGAAATTTGCTGTTTCAGTTTTTAGCCGAGACTCTACTCCTTAATATTACTGCGGGCGTATTGGCTTTGGCGGCTATTCGCCTTCTCCAACCCGCAGTCAATAATCTAGTGGGTCAAGATCTACATGCCATACCAGGAATGTCGATGAATGTCGTTTTCCTTTTGATCGGGGGTGTACTCTTGGGTACCCTTGTGGCGGGCATCTACCCCGCTTATTCGATGTTGCAAACGACTGCCCGACAGTCAGTAGATCGTGAAAGCAAGGGAGTGGAGTTGCTGCGCAAAGGACTGGTGGTTTTTCAATATGGTGCGTCGATCGTGTTGATCATCAGTGCGATGGTGATTCTGAAGCAGCTTAATTATATGCAATCCATCGACTTGGGTTTTTCTCCGGAGCAAAAATTAGTGATGAGGGCGCCCACTGAAAACCTGGATTCAATCGAGAAAGTGCTATTTAATACGTTTCGAAATGAGGCGATTCAATATCCTGGCGTGCAGGAAGTGGCTGCTTCCTCAGCCATTCCTGGCAAATATTACTTAGACCTTAATATTTGGGGTGGGATCGCCCTGGAGGGTAGCAGTGAGGAAGACTATTCCTCAATGATTAACTACCAAGTTGATGATTCATACATGGATGTGTACGGTCTTGAGGTAGTGGCGGGCAAGGCCTTCTCGCATGAGATTGCCACCGACGATGGAGGTTTGGCGATCAGCGAGTCTGCGCTGGCTGTCCTGGGCCTGCCAAGCCCACAGGAAGCAATTGGAGCAAAAGTGAGATTTGGTTCGGATAACAATATTCAATCAATACGCTCTGTATTTAAGGACTATCACCACAAGTCACCTCGTCATACCATGGAGCCGCTCATTCTTTGGAATGATCCTGGAAACATCCTTTACTATACAGTGCTGCTCTCCCATATGGATAAAGCAGATATACCCAAGATGCTGCAGGATATAGAGCAAGCGTGGAAAGAGGTAGCACCGAATACACCTTTTCAGTATTTCTTTTTTGATGACCAATTCAATCAACAGTATGTAGCAGATCAACGTTTGGCGCGCATTGTACTCATCTTAAGTATTCTCGCCATCCTGATAGCCTGTCTAGGACTCTTTGGGTTGACATCTTATATGATTGCCGTAAAGAGAAAGGAAATTGGAATACGCAAAGTACTTGGTGCGACGGTCGAAAATGTGGTGAAGGGACTCAGCATAAATTATTTGAAGTTGGTGGGTATTGCTTGCCTGGTGGGCATTCCACTCGCCATGTATTTATCAAATAATTGGCTGGAGGGTTTTGCGTACCGCACCTCGATTAACCCAGTGATGTTAATCATCGCTGCCGTGATTACTTTATTTATTGCTTTGGCCACGGTGAGCTCCCTGACGATTAGGGCGGCCTTGGAAAATCCGGCAAAGGTGATTGGGGATTAACGAACGATCCCGCATCGAAGAGCGGGCAAAGGTGCGGTGCACCTTTGAGAGAAGTTAACCTGCCTTTGCCGGCAGGCAGGTGGCGTCCAGCCGATGGGAGGGCGAAAACAAGTTCAAACCTTCCTCATTCCAAGGCGGCTTTAGCCCCTTGAGAAC